>NZ_AEWE02000079.1:0-67009 GCF_000190455.2 Pseudomonas sp. TJI-51 | reverse complement strand
CGATCCCTGTGGGAGCTGGCGTGCCAGCGAATGGGGCGCAGAGCGCCCCCAGAGATCTCAATACCAGCGCGGCTCGCCAGCCGGGCGCTTCTTGAAGCGCTTCATGCTCCACATGTACTGGCTCGGGTACTCGCGCACATAACGCTCGACCACCTTGCTCATCGCCGCCGCCGACTCATTCACGTCGGTGCTGTACATTGCTTGCGGCGCAGCTTCGAGAAACACCTTGAAACCCGAGCCATCCGGCAGGCGCAAGGCATGCAGGAACACCCCCACCGCCTTGCCGCCCGCCAGCATGTTCGGCACGAACTTGCTGGTCAGTGCCTGGGTACCGAGAAATGGCACGAACACGCCTGCCGATTCGGCTGGCTCCGGGTCAGCGGGGATGCCCACCTGGCCGCCCCGGCGCACCTCCTTGATCACGCTGAGAATGCCTTCCTTGGTCGAAGGCGCAACGCGGTTGCCCATCTGTACGCGCTGCTCACGCAGCAGGTCATCCACAGCCTTGAGCTTGGGCGGGCGGTAGAAAATGATCGGCTTGCACTGGTTGCAATAGAAGTGGTTGAGCACCTCCCAGTTACCCAGGTGGCTGGTGATGCCCACAACACCCTTGCCAGACGCCAGGGCTTGCTCCAGCACTTCCAGGCCGTGCACTTCCTTGACCAGTTCCAGCGAGCGCTGTGGCGGCCAGATCCAGGCGCAGGCGCTTTCCACAAACGACTTGCCAATGTCCCGCAAGGCTTGGCCAACCAGTTGCTCGCGGGCAACCGGGTCCATCTCGGGGAAACACTTGGCCAGGTTGATGCGCACCACGTTGCGTGAACCGTTGGGGATCTTCCACATCAGCCAGCCGATGCCGGCGCCCACGCGCTGTACAGCGCCCCAGGGCAGCTTGGCAAACAGGCGCAGCACCCCGACCATCAGGGCGCCCTTGAACTTTTCCACAGGCGAATTCCTTATTTCAGCAAGGTGCGCATTGTAACCCTTCAACGAACCAGGGCGGCGTAACGATCGCAATCGATGGTGTGGTCCATGACCATGCCGGTGGCTTGCATGAAGGCATAGCAGATGGTCGGGCCGACAAAGGTGAAGCCGGCTTTCTGCAGCGCCTTGCTCATGGCCTTGGCCTCATCGGTGACCGCCGGCACGTCAGCGCGGCCCTGGAAGTGATTGATCTTCGGCGCACCGCCCACGAACGACCACAGCCATTCGGCGGGGTTATCCACAGCCAGCCAGGCCTGCGCATTGCGCCGGGCAGCCTTGAGTTTGAGGCGGTTGCGGATGATCCCGGGGTCCTGCATGAGCGCTTCGATGCGTTCGTCGCTGAGGGTGGCCAGTTTGACCGGGTCGAACCCGTGCATCACCTCGCGGTAACGCTCGCGTTTGCGCAAAACGGTGATCCATGAAAGCCCGGCCTGGAACCCTTCGAGCAAAAGCATCTCGAACAGCAACGCCGGATCGCGCTGCGGCGTTCCCCATTCCTGGTCATGGTAGGCCTGGTACAACGGATCGTCGGTACACCAAAAGCAGCGTGGCATAAGGCTCCAATGAGTAGAGGGCGAGGCGAATCAGGTTATACTCCCGCTCTTTACATCCGCATCCCCAGATACAGGTGAATTTCGTGAGCCAGCCTACGCCAGCCGTGCGTACCTTCCAAGACCTGATCCTCGCCCTGCAAAACTACTGGGCAGCTCAAGGTTGTGTGGTGCTTCAGCCCTACGATATGGAAGTAGGCGCCGGCACTTTCCACACCGCAACGTTCCTGCGCGCCGTGGGTCCAGAAACCTGGAACGCCGCCTACGTGCAGCCTAGCCGTCGCCCTGCCGACGGGCGGTATGGCGAAAACCCCAACCGCCTGCAGCACTACTACCAGTTCCAGGTGGTGCTCAAGCCGAACCCGGCCAACTTCCAGGAGCTGTACCTGGGCTCGCTGAAAGCCATTGGCCTGGACCCGCTGGTGCACGACATTCGCTTTGTCGAAGACAACTGGGAATCGCCGACCCTCGGCGCCTGGGGCCTGGGCTGGGAAATCTGGCTGAACGGCATGGAAGTCACCCAGTTCACCTACTTCCAGCAGGTAGGTGGCATCGAGTGCTACCCGGTCACCGGTGAAATCACCTACGGCCTCGAACGCCTGGCCATGTACATCCAGGGCGTCGATTCGGTCTATGACCTGGTATGGGCCGACGGCCCGTTCGGCAAGGTCACCTACGGTGACGTGTTCCACCAGAACGAGGTGGAGCAGTCGACCTACAACTTCGAACACGCCAACGTCGACAAGCTGTTCGAACTGTTCGACTTCTACGAAAGCGAAGCCAACCGCCTGATCAAGCTGGAGCTGCCGCTGCCGACCTATGAAATGGTGTTGAAGGCCTCGCATACCTTCAACCTGCTGGACGCCCGCCGCGCCATCTCGGTGACCGAGCGCCAGCGCTACATCCTGCGTGTGCGTACCCTGGCCCGGGACGTGGCGCAAAGCTATCTGCAAGCCCGCGCACGCCTGGGCTTCCCGATGGCCACCCCCGAACTGCGTGACGAAGTGTTGGCTAAGCTGGAGGCTGCACAATGAGTGCTCAAGATTTCCTGGTAGAACTGGGCACTGAAGAGCTGCCTCCCAAGGCCCTCGCCAGCCTAGGCGACGCCTTCCTGGCCGGCATCGAAAAGGGCCTGCAGGCCGCTGGCCTGAACTACACCGGCAAGCAGGTCTATGCTGCGCCGCGTCGCCTGGCCGTGCTGATTCGCCAGCTGGACGTGCAGCAGCCTGACCGCAGCATCAACATCGACGGCCCCCCCCTGCAGGCTGCTTTCAAAGACGGCGAGCCGACCCAGGCTGCCCTGGGCTTTGCCAAGAAGTGCGGTGTAGAGCTGGCCGAAATCGACCAGAGCGGCCCCAAGCTGCGCTTCTCCCAGCACATCCCAGGCAAAGCGACCGTCGGCTTGCTGCCGACCATCGTCGAGGACTCGCTGAACGATCTGCCCATTCCCAAGCGCATGCGCTGGGCCGCCAGCCGTGAAGAGTTCGTGCGCCCGACCCAATGGCTGGTCATGCTGCTGGGCGACCAGGTGGTCGATTGCACCATCCTGTCGCAGAAGGCCGACCGTGAATCCCGTGGCCACCGCTTCCACCACCCGGAAAACGTGCTCATCACTGCCCCCGCCAACTACGTCGAAGACCTGCGCAAAGCCTACGTGCTGGCCGACTTCGCCGAGCGCCGCGAGCTGATCAGCAAGCGTACCGCAGAGCTGGCCATGCAGCAGGAAGGTACGGCCATCGTGCCACCGGCGCTGCTGGACGAAGTGACCGCGCTGGTCGAGTGGCCGGTGCCGCTGGTGTGCTCGTTCGAGGAGCGTTTCCTCGAAGTGCCGCAGGAAGCCCTGATCACCACCATGCAGGACAACCAGAAGTACTTCTGTCTGCTGGACAGCGAAGGCAAGCTGCTGCCGCGCTTCATCACCGTGGCCAACGTTGAAAGCCGCGACCCGAAGCAGATCGTGCAAGGCAACGAGAAAGTCGTGCGCCCACGCCTGACCGACGCCGAATTCTTCTTCAAGCAGGACAAGAAGCAGCCGCTGGAAACCTTCAACGAGCGCCTCAAGAACGTGGTCTTCCAGGCTCAGCTGGGCACTGTGTACGACAAGGCCGAGCGCGTTTCCAAACTGGCTGCCTTCATCGCCCCGCTGATCGGCGGCGACGCCCAGCGCGCCGGCCGGGCCGGCCTGCTGTCGAAATGCGACCTGGCCACTGAAATGGTCGGCGAATTCCCGGAGATGCAGGGTGTTGCCGGTTACTACTACGCGCTCAACGACGGTGAGCCGCAAGACGTTGCCCTGGCGCTGAACGAGCAGTACATGCCACGCGGTGCTGGTGCCGAGCTACCGCAAACCCTCACCGGTGCCGCCGTGGCCATCGCCGACAAGCTCGACACCCTGGTGGGCATCTTCGGCATCGGCATGCTGCCAACCGGCAGCAAAGACCCGTACGCCCTGCGCCGTGCAGCGCTGGGTGTGCTGCGTATCCTGATCGAGAAGCAGCTGGACCTGAACCTGACCGGTGCGGTGGAATTCGCGGTCAAGCAGTTCGGTGCCAAGGTCAAGGCTGCCGGCCTGGCCGAGCAGGTGCTGGAGTTCATCTTCGACCGCCTGCGTGCGCGTTACGAGGACGAAGGCATCGATGTGGCCACCTACCTATCGGTACGTGCCCTGCAGCCAGGCTCGGCGCTGGACTTCGACCAGCGTGTACAGGCGGTGCAAGCGTTCCGCAAGCTGCCCGAAGCCGAGGCCCTGGCCGCGGTCAACAAGCGTGTGTCGAACCTGCTGAGCAAGGCAGAAGGCGCCATCGCCGAGCAGGTCGAGCCGAAGTACTTCGACAATGCCAACGAGTTCTCGCTGTACTCGGCCATCCAGCAGGCCGACCAGGCCGTGCAACCGATGGCTGCTGCACGGCAGTACAGCGAATCGCTGGCCCGCCTGGCAGCCCTGCGCGACCCGGTTGATGCCTTCTTCGAGGCGGTCATGGTCAACGCCGAAGACGCCAAGGTACGTGCCAACCGCTACGCCCTGCTCAGCCGCCTGCGCGGCCTGTTCCTGGGTGTGGCCGACATCTCGTTGCTGGGGTAAGCCTTGAAACTGCTGATTCTCGACCGTGACGGGGTGATCAACTACGACTCCGACGCCTACATCAAGACGCTGGAAGAGTGGGTCCCGATCCCTGGCTCGGTCGCAGCGATCGCGCAGTTGAGCAAGGCGGGCTGGACGGTGGCCGTGGCCACCAATCAGTCCGGTATCGCCCGTGGCTATTACCCGCTGGCAACCCTCGAGGCCATGCACGCGCGCCTGCGCGCGCTGGTGGCCGAGCAGGGCGGCGAGGTTGGCCACATCGTGTATTGCCCGCACGGCCCGGATGAAGGCTGCGATTGCCGCAAGCCCAAGCCAGGCATGCTGCGGGCGATCGCCGAGCATTACCAGGTCGGCCTTGAAGGCGTCTGGTTCGTCGGCGACAGCAAAGGCGACCTGGAGGCCGCCCTGGCCGTCGGAGCACAACCCGTGTTGGTGAAAACCGGCAAAGGTGAGCGGACCCTGGCAAAAGGTGTTCCGGAAACTACACTGATTTTCGACGATCTGGCAGCTATCGCCAGAGAACTAATTTAAACAGTGCGCCTGCGGGCGCATTTTTCTCAGGCGGGCATGCCCCGCAATGGTACAAGCCACTATGTCGATCCTGCAGGCGATCAGAATCTTTCTTTTTTACCTGCTGCTGGGCACCAGTTCGTTGCTGTGGTGCTCGCTGAGCTTTTTCGTCGCGCCGTTTCTGTCGTTCCCCAAGCGCTACAAGTTCATCAATGTGTACTGGTGCCGCTGCGCCTTGTTCCTCGTGCGGACGATTCTGGGCATCGACTACAAGATCACCGGTGCCGAGAACGTGCCGGCCGAGCCTTGCGTGATCCTGTCGAACCACCAAAGCACCTGGGAAACATTCTTCCTGTCGCAGTACTTCTCGCCGCTTAGCCAGGTGCTCAAGCGCGAACTGCTGTACGTGCCGTTCTTCGGCTGGGCCATGGCCATGCTGCGGCCGATCGCGATCAACCGCGACAACCCGAAGGAGGCACTGCGCCAGGTCGCGAGCAAGGGCGATGAGCTGCTCAAGCAGAAGACTTGGGTGCTGATCTTCCCGGAGGGCACCCGTGTGCCATTCGGCACGGTCGGCAAGTTCTCGCGCGGGGGCACCGCGCTGGCAGTCAATGCCGGGCTGCCGGTACTGCCGATTGCCCACAACGCCGGCAAGTTCTGGCCGAAGACTGGTTGGGGCAAGCGCTCGGGCACCATCGAGGTGGTGATTGGCGAGCCGATGTACGCCAACGGCACCGGGCCACGGGCCATTGCCGAGCTCAACGACCGCGCTCAGGCGTGGAACGAAGCAACCCAGCGGGCCATGGGCTCGCTGCCGCCAGCAGCAGAAGAACCGCAGGAGCAGATGGCGTGATATCTGTGGATAACTTGTGAGCACTTTTTCGTTGAAATGCTTGAAGTAAGCGCTAAGTTATTGAATTGGCTGTTTATTTTTGGGTGTGACATTTTTCTGAAAAGCGTGCATAAGTTTTTTCGGGGCATAAGAAAACCGGCTTTTACAGCCGGTTTTTTTTGGGCTCCATTTCCAGTACGCATCGCTTTGTGTAGGAGCGGCCTTGTGTCGCGATGGGCCGCAAAGCGGCCCCGGCAATGTGTGCATCAAGGCAAAATCCTGGGGCCGCTGCGCGGCCCATCGCGACACAAGGCCGCTCCTACAAGGATCCGCGCCCGCTTTCAGATCTTGTCGATATCCACATCCTTGGTTTCTTTCAGGCAGAAAATCCCCACCACCAAGCTGATGCCGGTCACCAGGATCGGGTACCAAAGCCCGTAGAAGATGTCTCCGGTGTACACCACCAGTGCAAACGACACGGTGGGCAGGAAGCCGCCGAACCAGCCGTTGCCAATGTGGTAGGGCAGCGACATCGAGGTGTAGCGAATGCGGGTCGGGAACAGCTCGACCATCACTGCGGCCAACGGACCGTAGGTCATGGTCGCGATCAGGATCATCGCCACGATCAGCACCACGACCATCACCTGGTTGACCTGCGCGGGGTCAGCCTTGGCCGGGTAGCCTGCCTGCTCCACCGCCGCACGCATCGCGGCTTCGTCGAAGCCGTTGATGGTCTTGTCGCCCACATTCACCACTACCTCGCTGCCGGCTACGCTGACCGAGCTGTAAGGCAGGCCCTGTTTGACCAGGAAGGTCTTGACCTTGTCGCACGGACTGTCGAAACGGGCCTTGCCGACCGGGTCGAACTGGAACGTGCAGCCTTGCGGATCAGCAGTGACCACGATCGGCGCCTGGCGGCTGGCGGCGTCAATTTGTGGGTTGGCATAGTGGCTCAAGGCCTTGAACAGCGGGAAGTACAGCACCGTGGCCAGCAGCAAGCCCAGCATCAGGATCGGTTTGCGCCCGATACGGTCCGACAGCCAGCCAAAAAACACGAAGAACGGCGCACCGATCACCACGCTGATGATCAGCAGGGTATTGGCCTGGGCCGGGTCTACCTTCAGCATCTGGGTCATGAAGAACAGCACGTAGAACTGCGCGGTGTAGAAGGTCACCGCTTGCCCGGCATTGATACTGAACAGTGCAGTCAGTACGACTTTGAGGTTCGGCCACGAGGTGAACGACTCCCGGATCGGCGACTTGCTGACCTTGCCCTGGGCCTTCATTTTCACAAAGGCTGGCGACTCATGCATGCTCATGCGGATCCAGGTGGAAATGCCCAGCAGCACGATCGACAGCAGGAACGGCAGGCGCCAGCCCCAGGTTTCGAACTGATCGCCACTGACATAGCGGCTGCCCAGTACCACCAGCAACGACAATAACAGGCCCAGGGTGGCGGTGGACTGAATGAAGCCGGTGTGGAAACCGCGCTTGCCCGGGGGGGCATGTTCGGCCACATAAGTGGCCGCACCACCGTACTCACCGCCCAGCGCCAGGCCCTGCAGCATGCGCAGTATCACCAGAATGATCGGTGCGGCGATGCCGATGCTGGCATACGTGGGCAGCAAGCCCACGGCGAAAGTGGACAGCCCCATCAGTACGATGGTGACCAGGAAGGTGTATTTACGCCCGATCATGTCTCCCAGGCGGCCGAACACCAATGCACCGAACGGCCGCACAAGGAAGCCGGCAGCGAAGGCCATGAGGGCGAAGATGAAAGCGGTGGTGTCGTTCACACCCGCAAAGAACTGCTTGCTGATGACCGCTGCCAACGCGCCATAGAGAAAAAAGTCATACCACTCGAACACCGTCCCGAGGGATGACGCGAAAATGATCTTGCGTTCTTCACGACGGTTGGAACTGCCGGCCGCCGCAGCCTGCTCTTGAATGTAATCCGACATCGTTGCTGTCCTCGGCCCGCAGGCCACAGTGATTATTCTTGTTGTTCCACTGTCGGCAGCCTTCGACCGCAAGCTGCCGCTACTGCACGCACCCGGGTCAGGGCGTCGGTAACGCGTCTTCGTTCAGGTAGGTCTGGGTAGCAGCTCCTTTGAAAATCAGTTGTGCCGCCTTTTCGGCGATCATCAGGGTGGGGGAACAGGTATTGCCTGAGGTGATCTGCGGCATGATCGAGGCATCGGCCACGCGCAGGCCGGGGATGCCATGCACGCGCAGCTGGTTATCCACAACGTCCATCGCACCATTGCCCATGCGGCAGGTACCCACCGGGTGGAAAATGGTAGTGCCGATCTTGCCGGCAGCCTCGATCAGGTCCTGTTCGCTTTGCAGGGCCGCGCCAGGCAGATATTCCTCGGGCTCGAATACGGCCAGGGCAGGGGCCTGAACGATGCGCCGGGTAAGGCGGATGGCATCGGCGGCCACCTGCAGGTCCTGGGGGTCGCTCAGGTAGTTGGGGTCGATCAGCGGCGTGCTGTGCATGTCGGTGCTGCGAATATCGATACGCCCACGGCTGGCCGGGCGCAGGTTGCAGACCGAGGCGGTAAAGGCCGGGAAGCGGTGCAACGGCTCGCCGAAGCGCTCCAGCGACAGCGGCTGCACGTGGTACTGCAAGTTGGCGGTGGCCTGGTCGGGGCTGGACCGCACGAACGCGCCCAACTGGCTCGGGGCCATGGCCAGCGGGCCGCTGCGGTCGTAGAGGTAGCGCAGGCCCATGCCCATCTTGCCCCACAGGCTGTTAGCCATCTGGTTCAAGGTGCGGGTATTGCGGATCTGATAGATCAGCCGCAGTTGCAGGTGGTCTTGCAGGTTGCCACCCACCCCTGGCATGTCGTGGCGAACGCCAATACCCAGGCTTTCCAGTAATTGCCGTGGGCCAATGCCGGAGCGTTGCAGGATGCCCGGGGAACCGACCGCCCCAGCACACAGCACGATCTCGCGGCGAGCTGCAAACTCGTGCCAGGCACCTTGCCAAAATGCTTTCACCGCACGTGCGCGAGTATTGTTGAGCAACACCTGGTCAACCTGCACACTGGTAAGCACGGTGAGGTTGGCGCGATGCTGAACCGGCCGCAGAAACGCCTTGGAGGCATTCCAGCGCACGCCACTGCGTTGGTTGACCTGGAAATAACCACACCCCTGGTTATCGCCGGTGTTGAAGTCATCCACCTTGGCGATGCCGCTTTGCTCGGCGGCGTCGCGGAAGGCATCCAGTATCGGCCAGCTGTAGCGCTGACGTTCGACCCGCCACTCGCCACCGCCGCCGTGGTGCTCGCTGGCGCCAGCAAAGTGGTTTTCACTGGCCTTGAACAGCGGCAGCACGTCCTTCCAGGCCCAGCCGGGGTTGCCCTGTTCGGCCCAGTGGTCGTAGTCGGCAGCCTGGCCACGCATATAGATCATGCCATTGATGGAAGAGCAGCCGCCCAGCACCTTGCCGCGCGGGTAGCCCAATGCGCGCCCACCCAGGCCGGGCTGGGCTTGGGTCTTGAAGCACCAGTCGGTGCGTGGGTTGCCAATGCAGTAGAGGTAACCCACGGGAATGTGAATCCAGGGATAGTTGTCCCGCCCGCCCGCTTCCAGCAGCAGCACGCGGCAACCAGGGTCGGCGGACAAGCGGTTGGCCAGCAGGCACCCGGCGGGGCCGGCGCCTACCACCACGTAATCGAAGACAGAATCGGCTGATGGCATGTGCAACCTCGGGCCTGATTATTATTCTTGTCCCGATCCATCTTAGTGCGTAATTTCGTGGGTGAAACACGCGATTTCGCGCAGCGGTTGTGCGTTTTAGCACAGCGGCAACTCTGTACAGGCCTCTTCGCGGGTTCACCCGCGAAAGGGGCCCACGAACAGCCACAAGGATCAGCATGTTCAACTGGAACGATCTGCGATTTTTCCTCGAGTTGCAGCGCAGCGGCCGCCTGCTTACCGCCGCCAAGCGCCTCAATACCACCCACAGCACCGTGGCCCGGCACATCGAGCGCATCGAGGAAAGCCTGGGCACGGCGTTGTTCGTGCAACACGCCCAAGGCTATGAGCTGACCCCTTCGGGCCAGGCCCTGCTCAAGCACGCCGAAGCCATGGAGAACGTCGCCCTGCTGGCCCAGGAAGAAATCACCCAGGCCATCACTCCGCTGGGCAAGATCCGCCTGGGGGTCACCGAAGGCATTGGCATCATGTTCTTCACCCCGCGCATGAACGCGCTGTTCGAGCGCTACCCCGGGCTGGAAGTGGAGCTGGTGGCAGTGCCGAGGTTCGTCAGCATCCTCAACCGCGAAGCCGAGATCAGTATCCACCTGGAGCGGCCCAACGCCGACCTGCTGATCACGCGCAAACTCACCGACTACCGCCTGGCCCTGTATGCCAGCCAGGGCTACCTCGACCGCGCACCACCCCTGCGCAACCGCGAAGATCTGGCCCGCCACAGCTGGATCGGCTACGTCGACGACCTGCTGTTCAGCCAGGAGCTGCTGTTTCTCAACAGCTTCTGCCGGGCGCCCAATGTAGTCTTCCGCAGCACCAGCGTGATTGCCCAGCAGGTGGCCGCACGTGCTGGGCTGGGCATTGCAGTGCTGCCCAACTACATGGCCCGGCACGACCCGACCCTGGTCCGCGTACTGCCTGGCGAAACCATCCAGCGCAGTTACTGGATCTGTACCCGCCGCGAGCTGCACAAGTCGGTGCGCCTGCGGGTCGTATGGGATTACCTGCTGGCGCTGTGCGCAGAGCAACAGGGCGAGCTGTTAGCTCAGTAATGCCTTGCTGGCCAGCAGCAGGGCAGCGGCGCAACCTGCCACGGCAAACATCTGCTGCAGCCGTGGGCCGGCCAACCTGGCCGCCAGGGGGCGCGCCAGCAGCAAGCCAAGCACGGCGCCGACAGCGAACGGGCCACCCACTTGCCAATGCAGGACACCTGCAAGGCTGGCACTGATCACACTGCCGGCAGACACCAAGGCAATCACCGCCAGCGACGTGGAGACGATCGTGGCCATGCGCAGGTTGGTATAGCGGTTGAGCGCCGGAATGATCACGAACCCGCCCCCCACACCGAGCAGGCCAGACAGCAAGCCGGACAGCGCACCGGTGAATGCCAGGGCGCGAGCGCAGGGCAGGGTCCAGCGCAAGCGGCCCTGCAGCGGGTTCAGCACACATGGCTCGATGAAGCGATGCGCATCGTTGGCTTCGCCACGCAGCTCCCTGGCCGCCTTGCGCCAGATACGCAGGCAGGCGTAGGTGAGCACACCGGCGAACACCAGTTGCAACGGCGTATTGGGCAAACGGTGCGCCAGCATCAACCCCAGTGGCGCTGCCGCCACCCCGATCAAGGCGATGAACAGTGCCGCCCGATAGCGCACCAGGCCGCGACGCAAACCCAGTACCGCGCCCACGGCTGCCGCCAGGCCAACCGCCAACAAGCCGACCGGTGCCGCCTCGACCATCGACAGGCCAAGGCCGAACACCAACAGGGGCACGGCAAGAATGCCTCCGCCGGCGCCCGTCAACGCCAGCACGGCGCCGATGATGGCCCCCAGGGCTGCGCCAAGCAGTTGAGTTTCGATCACTGCCCGCCCTCTGCTACCAACGGTTGTGGCCGTGCCAGCCACTCCCGCCCCTTGAGCATGCCTTGCCAGTACAGCGGCGGCAGGGCCTGGGCCTTGAGCAGCCAAGCCAGGCGGGTCGGCTTGCGACCGTCCAGCAACCAATTGGGGAAGCTGGGCGCCAGCTTGCCGCCATAGGTGAACTCGGCCAGCACGATCTTGCCGCGCTCGACCGTGAGCGGGCATGAGCCGTAACCGTCGTACTGGGCCAGTGTCTGCAACCGCCCCAGCGCTACCAGCACATTATTGGCCACTACCGGAGCCTGCTTGCGGGCCGCTGCAGCGGTCTTGGCGTTGCTGGTGTTGGCCACATCGCCCAAGGCGTGAACAGTGCTGTACTGGCGATGGCGCAAGGTGTGCGGGTCTACATCGACCCAGCCGGCACTGTCGGCCAATGGGCTTTCACGGATGAAGTCCGGCGCGACTTGCGGCGGAACCACATGCAGCATGTCGAAGGCCTCGACGCGGGTTTCGCTGCTGCCATCGGGCAGGCTACGCACGAAGGTGGCGCGTTGGTTGGGGCCGTCCACGGCGACCAGCCGATGGCTGAAATTGAGGTCCACGGCATATTTTTCGATGTACTGCATCAAGGCAGGCACGTAGTCGGCCACACCGAACAAGACTGCGCCGGCATTGAAGAAGCTGGCTTTGATCGCGCCCAGGTGACCGTGGCGTAGCCAATGGTCGCACGACAGGTACAGCGCCTTCTGTGGCGCGCCGGCGCACTTGATCGGCATGGGCGGCTGGCTGAACAGGGCACGGCCGTGCTTGAGCTTTTGCACCAGCTCCCAGGTATAGGGCGCCAGGTCGTAGCGGTAATTGGAGGTGACCCCGTTACGGCCCAAGGTCTCGCTGAGCCCATCAATGGCCCCCCAATCGAGCTTCAGGCCAGGGCAAACCACCAGTTGTTCATAGCCGATGGCCCGGCCATCTTCGAGCATGACCAACTGGCGCACCGGGTCGAAACCCTGGACGCGCGCCTTTACCCAGCGCACCCCGCTCGGAATCGTCGAAGCCATGGTGCGGGCAGTGCTCGCCGCGTTGAAAACACCAGCGCCGACCATGGTCCAGCCAGGTTGGTAGTAGTGCACCTCGGCTGGGTCGATCAAGGCCACATCCAGGGACGCGTCGCGGCTGATCAGGCTGGATGCAGTGGCGATCCCGGCGGCACCGGCACCGACGATGACCACTGTGTGGTGGTCGGGATGGGTAGTGGACGACAAGGCAGGCATGGCAATAAATCCTGGAAATCTGGTTATAGGGCAGGGCGCTTACAGCGTGTTCAGCGGGATCTTCAAATACCTGACGCCGTTGGCTTCCGGCTCCGGGAAGTGGCCACTGCGCATGTTCACCTGCACCGACGGCAGGATCAGCACCGGCATGTCGAGGGTTTTGTCGCGGGCCTCGCGCATGGCGACGAAGCTGTCCTCGTCGATACCCTGGTGGATGTGGATATTGCTGGCGCGCTGCTCGGCAACGGTGGTGACGTACTGCATTTCGCGACCACCTGGCAGGTAGTCGTGGCACATGAACAGGCGGGTCTGGTCAGGGAACGCCAGCAAGCGCCGGATCGAGCGGTACAGCGTACGGGCGTCGGCGCCGGGGAAATCGCAACGGGCAGTACCGTAGTCAGGCATGAACAAGGTGTCGCCGACGAACACCGCGGTCTCACCCGCATCCTCGATCATGAAGCTCATGCATGCAGGCGTGTGCCCAGGGGTGTGCAATGCACGCGCATGCAGGTTGCCGATGCAGAAACCTTCTTCGTCTTCGAACAGCACATCGAATTGGCTGCCATCACGGGCAAAGCCAGGCTCGGCGTTGAACAGGCTGCCAAAAACCTTCTGCACCTGGGTGATGTGCGCACCAATGGCGGTATGGCCGCCAAGCTTCTCCTTCAGGTAGGCCGCTGCCGATAGGTGGTCGGCATGCACATGTGTTTCAAGTATCCAGCGCACGCTGGCGTGCAATTCAGCCACGCGCTCGACCAGCCGATCTGCTGAGGCAGTACAGGTGCGCCCGGCCTTGGGGTCATAATCCAGCACGCTGTCGATCAACGCGCACTGCCGGGTTTCACAGTCCATGACCAGGTAGCTGATGGTCGAGGTCGCCTCATCGTAAAAGGCGTCCACGTGAAGGTTGTTGCCGATGATCATCACGTTCTCCAGTTATCCGACGCGTCTATTCAAGGCGTAGGCAGTGACAGGAGGTTTATCAAGATGCATGCCAGGCTCTTTATCGTGCCGGGCCCAACGAAACCGGAGCAGTGCTGACAGCGCCTGGCTGAATTGGCAGCATGATTGGCAGTCGACTGTCAGCCAATGGCAGTGTTTGGCAGTCCTTGTTACCCTGCATCCATCATCCGAACGGTGCTGTCATGCCTGAAACCCATCCGTTTATCCTGGCGCTGGTTTCCTACCTCGAGCACGATGCCCTGCCGACCATCGTGCTGGACACCGACTACAACATCCTGGCAGCCAATGCTGCGTATCGCCGCCAGTTTGGCCAGCACGAACAAGCACCCCTAGGGGAAAAGTGCCACAGGGTGTCGCACCACTATGCCGTGCCATGCGACCAGGCTGGCGAGCATTGCCCGATGCGCAAAGCCTGGGACAGCAAGGTCGCGGAGCGTGTGTTGCACATTCATCACACGCCACGCGGCCCCGAGCACGTGGATGTAGAGCTGCGGCCGATCCTGGACGAACAGGGTACGGTCGTAGCCTTTGTCGAACGCTTGACCACCATCACGCTGGCCTCGGCCCAGCCGCAAGAGCAAGGGCTGGTCGGCCGTGCGCCGGCCTTCAAGGCAGCCCTGGCCAGCCTGCAACGCGCGGCGCCAGCGCAGATCCCTGTCTTGCTGCAAGGTGAGTCAGGCACCGGCAAGGAGCTGTTCGCCCGTGCGCTGCACATGGGTAGCGCCAGGGCAAACGGCCCACTGGTGGTGGTGGACTGCACCGGCTTGACCGAGTCATTGTTCGAGAGCGAACTTTTCGGGTACGAAAAAGGCGCGTTCACCGGTGCCAACCAGCGCAAGATCGGCCTGGCCGAAGCCGCCCATGGCGGCACGCTGTTCCTTGATGAAATTGGTGAAGTGCCGCTGGCGATGCAGGTGAAGCTGTTGCGCCTGATCGAGTCTGGCAGCTTCCGCCCGGTAGGCAGCCTGCGCACAGTGCATTCGGATTTCCGCCTGGTGTCGGCCACGCACAAACCCCTCAGGCAAATGGTTGCCGATGGCAGCTTCCGTGAAGACCTGTACTACCGCATCAGCGGCTTCCCGATTCGCCTGCCGGCACTGCGTGAGCGGGTAGAGGACCTTCCCTTGCTGGCGCAGAGCCTGCTGCAACGCATGGCGGGCACATCGGTCCCCAGCTTGAGTGACGATGCCTTGCAGCACCTTGCCTTGCATCCGTTCCCGGGCAACATCCGCGAGCTGCGCAATGTTCTGGAACGGGCACGGTTGTTCGCTGATGATGGGGTGATCAGGCCGGAGCACCTGCCCGAGGACATCGGCGCGCAAATGCCGGTGAGCCGTGGCGCAAAGCGCCGTGACCTCGGTGAACTGGCCCAGGCCCTGGAACAGTTCAAAGGTTCGCGCAGTGAGCTGGCGCGTCATTTGGGCATGAGCGAACGCACGCTGTACCGTCGCTTGAAAGCGCTTGGGCTACGCTAGCTTCGTGTTTTTGCCAGGCCACCTTTACCGGACCTTTACCGCTGTCCTGACATTAAACGACCTGGTTCATGGTCTGATTGGTTAACCGTACCCGGTAACTGAAAGATTCAGCCGGGCGTTAATACACAGAGGACCGCAACGATGAAAAAGACCCTGACCATGATCTGCGCGGCGCTGATGCTCAGCGCACCTCTGGCAAGCTTCGCGCAGCCTGGCCCACCTGACCGTCATGATGGCGGCCCAGGGCACCCAGGCAACCCGCCCCACGCTCAGCCGCAGGGCCGCCACGAAAACGGCCGCGGGCCTGCTTATCGCGACCCGAACTTCCACCCGCAAAAAGGTATGCCGGTACCCCACCAGCAGTGGCGCCGCGGCCATGTGGTCGACCCGCATTTCCGTGGTGACCGTTACTGGGTAACCGACTGGAAGGCGCGTCACCTGTATGCACCTCCGCGCGATCACCGCTGGTTGTACGTGAACGGTGACTACGTACTGGTCGCCATCGCCAGCGGAGTGATCGTCAATATTCTCAGCGGCTACTGATGTGTAGGAACACGCTGTTCAGTTAGCAATCGGGGCTGAACTACGCGCCAGGATGTGCTCGGGCGTGTTCGATCACCATGTGGTGCCTGCCTCGAACGCTTCGCAAAAAAAAACCGCAGTAGTGAAATGCCAGTCAGTTTAGTAATTTGGGGCCGCTGTGCGACCCTTCGCGGGCCCGCCCGCTCCCACAGGGGGTCGCGCATTTCTTGAGGTCAGCGCCAAACATGTGGGAGCGGGCGTGCCCGCGAAGGGCTGCAAAGCAGCCCCAGTAACGCTTAACTGACAGGCATTACGCAGTAGCGGTTTTTTTTAGTGACCGGTAGGGGTCAGGCTTTGAACCCGGCCGGTCAACATTTGCGACACCGGGCAGCTCTGTCTTGAACCTACATCCGATCAGAAGTCCAGGTTAGAAACCGACAGGGCATTGCTCTCGATGAAGTCACGGCGTGGTTCGACCGCATCACCCATCAGGGTGTTGAAGATCTGGTCGGCAGCGATTGCATCTTCGATGGTGACCTTGAGCATACGGCGCACGGTTGGGTCCATGGTGGTTTCCCACAGCTGCTCAGGGTTCATCTCACCCAGCCCTTTGTATCGCTGGATAGTATGCCGCTTGGTGCTTTCGTTCATCAGCCAGTCCAGCGCTTCCTTGAACTCGCTGACCGCCTTGCGGCGCTCGCCGCGCTGCACATAAGCACCTTCGCCCAGCAGGGTAGAAAGGTTGGCGCCCAGCTTCACCACCGTACGGTAGTCGTTGCTGCCAAAGAAGTCGCGGTTGAACGTGACGTAGCTGGCCAGGCCGTGGGAGGTCACTTCCACTTCCGGCAGCCACACATTGCGCTCTTTGTCTTCGCGCAGGCTGGCCTGATAAGCAAGACCGGACTTCTGGCTGTTGCTCAGGCGCGCCTGGAACTTCACCAGCCAGGCTTGCATCGCAGCGTGATCGCCCAGTTGCTCGACGGTCACTTCCGGCAGGTAGATGAAATGCTCGGTGATGTCTTCTGGGTACAGGCGCGACAGACGCTTGAGCGTTTTCATCACGCCGCGGAATTCGTTGACCAGGTTTTCCAGTTGTACACCGGCAACCGCTGGCGCCGACTCGTCCAGGTGCAGGCTGGCATCTTCCAGGGCCGACTGGGTCATGTACTCTTCCATGGCCTCGTCGTCTTTGATGTACTGCTCCTGCTTACCTCGCTTGACCTTGTACAGCGGCGGCTGAGCAATGTATATGTAGCCGCGCTCGACAAGCTCCGGCAACTGGCGGAAGAAGAAGGTCAGCAACAAGGTACGGATGTGCGAACCGTCAACGTCAGCATCGGTCATGATGATGATGTTGTGATAACGCAATTTATCGATGTTGTACTCTTCGCGGCCAATGCCACACCCCAGCGCCGTGATCAGCGTGCCTACTTCCTGGGACGAGATCATCTTGTCGAAGCGCGCCTTCTCGACGTTGAGGATCTTACCCTTCAGCGGCAGGATCGCCTGGGTACGGCGGTTACGGCCCTGTTTGGCGGAGCCACCTGCGGAGTCACCCTCCACCAGGTACAGCTCAGAAAGGGCAGGGTCCTTTTCCTGGCAGTCCGCCAATTTGCCCGGCAAGCCGGCAATGTCCAACGCGCCCTTGCGACGGGTCATCTCACGGGCTTTACGGGCCGCTTCCCGAGCACGCGCAGCGTCGATCATCTTGCCAACGACGGCCTTGGCCTCGTTGGGGTTCTCCAGCAGGAAGTCGGCAAAGTACTTGTTCATTTCCTGCTCAACGGCGGTTTTCACCTCCGAGGAAACCAACTTGTCTTTGGTCTGTGAGCTGAACTTAGGGTCCGGGACCTTGACCGAAATGATCGCGGTCAGGCCTTCACGGGCATCGTCGCCAGTGGTGGCTACCTTGTTCTTCTTCGCCAGACCTTCCTGCTCGATGTAGTTGTTAAGGCTACGGGTCAGCGAGGAACGGAAGCCCACCAGGTGGGTACCACCATCACGCTGCGGAATGTTGTTGGTGAAGCACAGCAGGTTTTCGTTGAAGCTGTCGTTCCATTGCAGGGCAACTTCAACACCTACGCCATCCTCGCGCTGCACATTGAAGTGGAACACCTGGTTGTTGACCGGAGTCTTGTTGGTGTTCAGGTACTCAACAAACGCTCGCAGGCCACCCTCGTATTTGAAGAACTCTTCCTTACCACTGCGCTCATCCTTCAGCAGAATGCCGACGCCCGAGTTGAGGAACGACAGTTCGCGAATCCGCTTGGCCAGGATGTCCCAGCTGAAATGGATGTTCTTGAAGGTTTCAGCCGAAGGCTTGAAATGGATATGGGTGCCCGTGGTTTCGCTGTCACCCACAACCGCCATCGGCGCTTGTGGAACACCGTGAACGTAGGTCTGTTCCCAGATTTTGCCGCTGCGGCGAACGGTCAATACCAGCTTCTCGGAGAGGGCGTTTACGACCGAAACCCCAACACCGTGCAAACCGCCGGAGACCTTGTAGGAGTTATCGTCAAACTTACCGCCGGCGTGCAGGACGGTCATGATGACCTCAGCGGCGGAAACACCTTCTTCTTTATGCACATCGACCGGAATGCCGCGACCGTTGTCGCGGACACTGATGGATTCGTCCGGGTGAATAATGACAGTGATGTCATCGCAGTGACCGGCGAGGGCTTCGTCGATCGAGTTGTCGACCACTTCGAAGACCATGTGGTGCAGGCCGCTACCATCATCGGTGTCGCCAATGTACATGCCGGGACGCTTGCGTACGGCATCCAAACCTTTCAGCACCTTGATGCTGGAGGAGTCGTACGTTTGATTTTCGCTCATGCCTTCACTCCCGATGGTCGTGGGTCTGGGTGATACGGCCTTGTTCCACGTGGAACAAAGCAACTGGCGTTTCCGTCTGCCAGCCTTCCCTCAGTAATTCGTGATCTACACAGGTGATGAACACCTGGCAGCGTAATTCTTCAAGCAAGCGGCACAGAGCGCGGCGGTGCTGGTCGTCGAGTTCGGACGGCAAGTCATCCACGAGATAAATACAGTGACCGCGGCGAGCCTGGCTGACGAGGTGGCCTTGGGCAATGCGCAGTGCGCACACCACCAGCTTTTGCTGACCACGCGACAAAATGTCGGCTGCATTATTGGCAGCCAGACGAAGACGCAGATCAGCGCGCTGCGGACCGGCTTGGGTATGGCCCATTTGCTGATCGCGAAGGAGAGAGGAGGCGAGTACTTCTTGCAGTTCCCGGTCCTTGTCCCAGCCTCGATAGTAGCTCAGGGTCAACCCGCCCAGTTCGACCAGTTCGCTCAGGGTTCGCTCGAAGACGGGCTTCAAGGCCTTGATATAGTTGCGACGGTATTCATCTATTTCCGCACTGGCCAGGCACAGTTCCCGGTCCCAGGCGGCTTGCGAAGCTGGGTCAAGTGTACCATGCCGCAACCATGAGTTCCGCTGCCGCAGCGCCTTCTGCAGCCGTTGCCAAGCGGGTAGGAAGCGAGGTTCCACGTGGAACACTCCCCAATCCAGGAACTGGCGACGAATTTTTGGTGCGCCCTCTAGCAGCCGAAAGCTGTCCGGGTTGATGAGCTGCAACGGCAGCAGCTCTGCCAACTGCGCAGCGCTACGGGCGTTCTGCCCATCGATGCGAATGGTAAAGTCCCCCTGGCGCTCGCGGGACACACCGAGGTTACTGGTGCCGCCCTCCGTCAATTGCACCTCACCAAACACGGTACAGGCAGCCTGTTCGTACTGTATGACCGGGTTCAAGCGGGTGCTGCGGAATGAGCGCGCTAATCCAAGCAAGTGCACGGCTTCCAGCACACTGGTCTTGCCACTGCCGTTGGCGCCGTAAAGGATATTGATGCGGGGGGAGGGTGAGAGCGTCACCGGGTGCAGGTTGCGCACCGCGGTGACCATGATACGTCGAAGGGACATGTCGCCTGCTACAGGTTACAGGCGCATCGGCATGACAACGTAGGAAGAATCATCATTCCCGGCTTCCTGCAGCAGCGCACTGCTGTTGGAGTCAGACAGGATCAGACGAACTTGCTCAGTGGTCATCACGCCCAGCACATCCAGCAGGTAGCTGACGTTGAAGCCGATTTCCAGCGAGCTACCATCGTAGTCCACACTGATTTCTTCTTCCGCCTCTTCCTGCTCGGGGTTATTGGCCTGAATCTTCAATTGGCCAGCAGCCAGCTGCAGGCGAATACCGCGGTACTTCTCGTTGGAAAGAATCGAGGTACGGCTGAATGCCTCACGCAACGCCTGACGATCGCCAACCACCACCTTGTCGCCGCCTTTGGGCAATACGCGCTCATAGTCGGGGAATTTGCCGTCTACCAGCTTGGAGGTAAAGGTGAACTCGCCAGTGGTCGCGCGAATGTGGTGCTGGCCGAGCACGATGCTGACCATGCCTTCTGGGTCGGTCAGCAAGCGCGCCAACTCCAGGATACCTTTGCGGGGCACGATGACCTGGTGACGGTCGTCTTGCTCGATGGGCGCCGTCATGGAGCACAGGGCCAAGCGGTGACCGTCGGTAGACACTGCACGCAGGGTGTTGCGGGAAACCTCAAGCAGCATGCCGTTGAGGTAGTAGCGCACATCCTGCTGAGCCATGGCGAAGCTGGTGCGCTCGATCAAACGGCGCAGCTTGCTCTGCTCCAGGTTGCAGGTCAGCGAACCCGGGCCTTCTTCCACTGTGGGGAAGTCGTTGGCAGGCAGGGTGGACAAGGTGAAACGGCTACGGCCGGCCTTGAGCAACAGTTTCTGCTCGTCAACCTTGATATCGATCAGGGCGTCATTGGGCAGGCTTTTGCAGATGTCCATCAGCTTGCGCGCCGGGACAGTGATCTCGCCAGGCTCAGCCGGCTCTTCCAGTTGCACGCGGCCTACCAGTTCGACTTCCAGGTCGGTACCGGTCAACGACAGTTGCTGGCCTTGCACGACCAGCAACACGTTGGACAGGACCGGCAAGGTCTGACGGCGCTCGACGACACCGGCGACCAGTTGCAGGGGTTTCAACAGGGCTTCGCGTTGAATGGTGAAATGCATGGTCTAGTCCCTTGCCTTCAATTAGCTGCGCACACGGCCATCAGGTCGTCAGCGTTCGCAGCAGGTTCTTGTAGTCCTCGCGGATATCCGCGTCGGATTCCTTCAATTCGTTGATCTTGCGGCAGGCGTGCAGCACGGTCGTATGGTCGCGCCCGCCAAACATGTCGCCGATTTCCGGCAAGCTATGGTTGGTCAGCTCTTTGGACAGCGCCATGGCCACCTGGCGAGGGCGCGCCACGGAACGCGAGCGTCGCTTGGACAGCAAATCGGAGATCTTGATCTTGTAGTATTCGGCGACGGTACGCTGAATGTTATCCACACTGACCAGCTTGTCCTGCAGGGCCAGAAGGTCCTTCAGCGATTCGCGGATCAGCTCGATGGTGATATCGCGCCCCATGAAATGCGAGTGAGCGATCACCCGCTTCAGCGCACCTTCCAGTTCGCGAACGTTGGAACGGATACGCTGGGCGATGAAGAACGCTGCATCATGCGGCAGTTCGACCTTGGCCTGGTCAGCCTTCTTCATGAGGATGGCTACACGCGTCTCCAGCTCTGGCGGCTCTACGGCAACCGTGAGGCCCCAGCCAAAGCGCGACTTCAAGCGCTCTTCCAGGCCTTCGATCTCTTTGGGGTAGCGGTCGGAGGTCAGGATGACCTGCTGGCCACCCTCAAGCAGCGCGTTGAAGGTGTGGAAGAATTCTTCCTGGGAGCGCTCCTTGCGGGCAAAGAACTGGATATCGTCAATCAGCAGCGCATCTACCGAACGGTAGAAACGCTTGAATTCGTTGATGGCATTGAGCTGCAGCGCCTTGACCATGTCTGCGACGAAGCGCTCCGAATGCAGGTACACAACCTTGGCGTTCGGGTTCTTCTTCAGCAGGTGGTTACCCACAGCATGCATAAGGTGGGTTTTACCCAGACCCACACCGCCATAAAGGAACAACGGGTTGTAGCCATGCTTGGGGTTGTCTGCGACCTGCCAGGCCGCTGCGCGCGCCAGCTGGTTCGACTTACCCTCGACAAAGGTATCGAAGGTGAAGGTTCGGTTCAGATAGCTGGTGTGCTTGAGCGCACCTTCAACCTGTACGGTGCGCTGTTCGGCCCTGCCACTGGTGGCTGGCGCAGCGGCCGGCTCAGCCATGGCATCGAAGCTGTCGCGCGAAGACGGCTCGGCCATTTCATCCATCGGCACAGATTCGGTAACCGTTACTGCTGCAGGTTCGAGTGTGGCCGCAGCAGGCGCAGCCTTGAGGGTCTGGCTTTTGGCCTGGGTCTGCGCCTGTGAAGCGGCGACCGCAGCACTGACCGGCGCGTTGGGCGCGGCGCGCGGGGCCGAGCTGCGGCGGCTGCCTATTAATAAGGAAAGGGCAGGTGCTATGCCGCTGCCGTTCTCGCCCAACAATTCGAGCAAGCGGCCCAGGTACTTTTCATTGACCCAATCGAGAACGAAACGGTTAGGCGCATAGACGCGCAACTCGTCGCCTTCGGCTTCGACCTGTAGCGGACGGATCCAGGTGTTGAATTGCTGGGCAGGCAGTTCATCGCGCAGAAGCTCCACGCACTGCTGCCAAAGTTCCACTGACACGGATATCCCCTGAGTTTGAAAGCCGGATGAGGCAAAAACAAACCGCCATTGTACCGGTCGAGCGTCCAGTTATCCACATGTGGACACATGAGTAACCATGACAAATCAGCCATTTATCGACCAGATTGGCATGAAGGCGGTGTTGATAAGCTCTGTGGATAACCCGCCATGAGGGCTATGCACAACCCTGGGTTCTAGCCTGTGGATAATCCACCTGTGTATAACAGGCGATTTAATCCACAGGTTGCGACCACCTACGAAACAAGCGCAGCACGGGTTCAGAACATACTTATGAAACGCTGTACATCCCATTAACCGTGGCCTGAAGTAGGTTATCCACAGAAAGTTATCCACCTAAGCTTTATAGGTTTATCAGAAAAGCTTTTTATATCTCTCTTCTTTTTTTTCATGTTGTCCCCAACGCGTACCTTCGATCAAGCACCCTGGGGTCATGGCCGAGCAGTTGCCGTCCATCACATGCTCTATAGGGAAAGACTGGTTGGAAATTGACCTACGGGCTTGCTTTCTCTAGAATCGCCGGTCTCGTAAAAAGGGGGCCATCCCGGCCCGTCGTCGACAAACCAGGTAACACGCCATGAAACGTACTTTCCAACCAAGCACCATCAAGCGCGCGCGCACTCACGGTTTCCGTGCCCGTATGGCTACCAAGAACGGCCGCGCTGTTCTGTCGCGTCGTCGTGCCAAAGGCCGTAAGCGTCTGGCCATTTGATTTTTCGGCACAGGTGGTGAGTCAGGACTTCAGTCGGGAAAAGCGACTGCTTACACCCCGGCATTTCAAAGCGGTCTTCGACTCCCCAACCGGCAAGGTTCCAGGGAAAAACCTGCTGATCCTTGCTCGCGAGAACGGCCTCGATCACCCACGGCTGGGCCTGGTGATCGGCAAGAAAAGCGTCAAACTCGCCGTTCAACGCAATCGCCTCAAGCGCTTGATGCGCGATTCCTTTCGTCTGAACCAGCAGTCACTCGCCGGCCTGGACATCGTGATCGTCGCGCGCAAGGGATTGGGTGAAGTAGAAAACCCGGAATTGCACCAACACTTTGGCAAACTCTGGAAACGCCTGGCGCGCTCCCGCCCAGCACCAGTAGTCACCGCCAATTGCGCAGGGGTAGACAGCCAAGATGCGTAAACTGGCGCTCGTTCCGATCCAGTTTTACCGTTACGCCATTAGTCCTCTGATGGCCAGCCACTGTCGTTTCTTCCCCAGCTGCTCCTGTTACGCCTACGAAGCCATCGAAAATCATGGCTTGTGGCGTGGTGGGTGGCTGGCTGTTCGTCGCCTGGGGCGTTGTCATCCGTGGAATGCAGGCGGTTTCGACCCCGTTCCACCCGCTCCTTCCTCCCGAACTTCTTCGATAGCCGAGTAATCATGGATATTAAACGCACGATCCTGATCGCCGCGCTGGCAGTCGTGTCCTACGTCATGGTCCTGAAGTGGAACGATGACTACGGCCAAGCTGCCTTGCCGACTCAGAATACTGCTGCCAGCACTGTTGCGCCGGGCTTGCCCGATGGCGTGCCGGCCGGTAACAACGGTGCCAGCGCCGATGTACCGAGCGCCAACGCCGACTCCAGCCCTGCCGAACTGGCACCGGTCGCACTCAGCAAGGACCTGATCCGCGTCAAGACCGACGTCCTTGAGCTGGCTATCGACCCGGTTGGTGGTGACATCGTCCAGCTTAACCTGCCGAAATACCCCCGCCGCCAGGACCACCCGGACATCCCGTTCCAGTTGTTCGACAATGGTGGTGAGCGTGTCTACCTGGCACAAAGTGGCCTGACCGGCGCCAACGGCCCGGATGCCCGCGCCAGCGGCCGCCCACTGTATGCCGCCGAGCAGAAAAGCTACCAACTGGCTGACGGCCAGCAGCAACTGGTGGTCGACCTGAAGTTCAGCGACAACGGCGTCAACTACATCAAGCGCTTCAGCTTCAAGCGCGGTGAGTACGACCTGAATGTCAGCTACCTGATCGACAACCAGAGCAGCCAGCCGTGGAGCGGCAACATGTTTGCCCAGCTCAAGCGTGACGCCAGCGGCGATCCGTCTTCGAGCACTGCGACCGGCACCGCCACCTACCTGGGTGCAGCCCTGTGGACAGCTTCCGAGCCTTACAAAAAGGTCTCGATGAAGGACATGGACAAGGGCAATTTGAAAGAAAATGTGTCTGGTGGCTGGGTAGCCTGGCTGCAGCACTACTTCGTGACCGCGTGGATCCCGGCCAAGTCGGACAACAACGTTGTTCAGACGCGCAAGGACAGCCAGGGCAACTACATCATCGGCTACACCGGCCCGGCACTGAACGTACCTGCCGGTGGCAAGGTTGAAACCAGCGCCATGCTGTATGCCGGTCCGAAGATCCAGTCCAAGCTCAAGGAATTGTCCCCAGGCCTGGAACTGACCGTCGACTACGGCTTCCTGTGGTTCATCGCCCAGCCGATCTTCTGGCTGCTGCAACATATCCACAGCCTGCTGGGCAACTGGGGCTGGTCGATCATCGTGCTGACCATGCTGATCAAAGGCCTGTTCTTCCCGTTGTCGGCTGCCAGCTACCGTTCCATGGCGCGCATGCGTGCCGTTGCACCGAAACTCGCCGCGTTGAAAGAGCGCTTCGGTGATGATCGCCAGAAGATGTCCCAGGCGATGATGGAGCTGTACAAGAAAGAGAAGATCAACCCGTTGGGCGGCTGCCTGCCGATCCTGGTGCAGATGCCGGTGTTCCTGGCCCTGTACTGGGTGCTGCTGGAAAGCGTTGAAATGCGCCAGGCGCCATGGATGCTGTGGATTACCGACCTGTCGATCAAGGATCCGTTCTTCATCCTGCCGATCATCATGGGCGCCACCATGTTCATCCAGCAACGCCTGAACCCAACGCCGCCGGATCCGATGCAGGCCAAGGTGATGAAAATGATGCCGATCATCTTCACCTTCTTCTTCCTGTGGTTCCCAGCGGGTCTGGTGCTGTACTGGGTTGTGAACAACTGCTTG
Organism: Pseudomonas sp. TJI-51; assembly: GCF_000190455.2. NCBI lineage: Bacteria > Pseudomonadati > Pseudomonadota > Gammaproteobacteria > Pseudomonadales > Pseudomonadaceae > Pseudomonas > Pseudomonas sp. TJI-51. The sequence continues at coordinate 41,594 of NZ_AEWE02000079.1, read as the reverse complement.
TCGATTTCGCAGCAGTGGTACATCACACGTCGCATCGAAGCAGCCACGAAAAAAGCTGCTGCCTGACGGGCTGCTACGCTAGCCTGTGAATAAAAACGCCCCCTAGTGGGGCGTTTTTGCTATCTGTCGTTATTGTCGTAGAGGCTTTCGAGCATGAACATTGTGCGTGAAACCATCGCAGCCATCGCCACCGCCCAGGGCCGCGGCGGGGTGGGGATTGTCAGGTTGTCCGGGCCCCTGGCCGCCAAGGCTGGGCAATTGATCACCGGCCGTACGCTTACCCCGCGCCACGCCCATTACGGCCCCTTCCGCGATGAGGACGGGCTGGTACTGGACGAAGGGATCGCGTTGTTCTTCCCCGGGCCCAATTCGTTCACCGGCGAGGACGTGCTTGAGCTGCAGGGCCACGGTGGCCCGGTGGTGCTGGATATGCTGCTGCAGCGCTGTGTACAAGTTGGCTGTCGGCTGGCCCGCCCAGGTGAGTTCAGCGAGCGCGCATTCCTCAACGACAAGCTCGACCTGGCGCAGGCCGAAGCTATTGCCGACCTGATCGAGGCCAGCTCCAGCCAGGCGGCCCGCAACGCCCTGCGCTCGCTGCAGGGCGAGTTCTCCAAGCGTGTGCATGGTTTGACCGAGGCGTTGATCGCATTGCGCATCTACGTCGAGGCAGCGATCGACTTCCCTGAAGAAGAGATCGACTTCCTCGCCGACGGCCACGTGCTTTCGATGCTCGATACCGTACGCCGAGAGTTATCCACCGTGCAGCGCGAGGCCGGGCAGGGTGCATTGCTGCGCGACGGCATGACGGTGGTTATCGCCGGCAGGCCCAATGCCGGTAAATCCAGCCTGCTGAACCAGCTGGCCGGGCGCGAAGCGGCGATCGTCACCGACATTGCCGGCACCACACGGGATATTTTGCGCGAACATATCCACATTGATGGCATGCCGCTGCATGTGGTGGACACCGCCGGGTTGCGGGCCACCGATGACCATGTGGAAAAGATTGGTGTGGAACGGGCGCTGAAGGCCATTGGCGAGGCTGACCGGGTATTGCTGGTGGTCGACTCCACAGCGCCCGAAGCCAGCGACCCGTTTGCCCTGTGGCCAGAGTTTCTCGACCAGCGGCCAGACCCGGCGAAGGTTACGCTGATCCGTAACAAGGCAGACCTGAGTGGCGAGCGGGTAGGGCTGGAACAAAGCGATGATGGCCACGTCACGATCACCCTCAGCGCCAAGGGCAATGACGCAGGCCTGCAGCTGCTACGCGACCACCTGAAGGCCTGCATGGGTTATGAACAGACTGCCGAGAGCGGTTTCAGCGCCCGCAGGCGCCACCTGGAAGCGTTGCGCCAGGCCAGTGAGCACTTGGAGCATGGCCGCGCACAACTGACCCTGGCGGGCGCGGGAGAGCTGTTGGCGGAAGACCTGCGTCAGGCCCAGCATGCGTTGGGCGAGATCACCGGGGCACTCAGTTCGGATGATTTGCTGGGGCGGATCTTCTCCAGCTTCTGTATTGGCAAATAATCCACAGCCGGGCACTGCCAATGGCCGCTTCTTCGGGAGCGGCTTTTTTTTGCCTGGAATTCACGCATCTGCCGTGCCGGCCTGCCAGCACCCACAAGCTTCCTGCTTGCCATGCTTGTTCCGCCCTCCTGTGGGAAAGGGTTTACCTGCCAGAAGGCCAGTACAGGCTCACAATTTTTCATACACAAGCTTGGAAATGCGTTCAGGAGCCCTGTGGAAAACCCGCCTTCAGCACCGTTGATAAGCATGCTTTTTTTCTGAGGACCAAACCCCCTGTGGGTAAACAGGCATTTAATCCACAGGCTAAATCACGTTATCCATACCCCTCAGGCCACTCCAACCACAGGGTTTAATTTCTCTGTACATTACGTAATTCAAAGCCTGCAAAGGTTTATCCACAGATAAGGCTGTGCATAAGAATAAACATAAAAACAAAGCTTTTATAAATTTCTCTTCTTTGATTTCTGTTGTGTGCCACTCATCCACAGACTGGTCAAAATTTGCTCAGACGGTTTCTTTAAGGGGGGGTAAGTCCCTATACTTGTCGGCTTACCTTCTCTATTCGCAAAAACAGGCACGAGGTGCGTGGTGGATTTCCCTTCCCGTTTTGAAGTGATCGTCATCGGCGGCGGCCATGCCGGTACCGAGGCTGCGCTTGCGTCAGCACGCATGGGTGTGAAAACCCTGCTGTTGACCCATAACGTGGAAACCCTCGGTCACATGAGCTGCAACCCCGCTATCGGCGGTATCGGCAAAAGCCATCTGGTCAAAGAGATCGATGCCCTTGGCGGCGCCATGGCGTTGGCTACCGACAAGAGCGGCATCCAGTTCCGCGTTCTGAATAACCGCAAAGGTCCAGCTGTACGGGCAACCCGTGCCCAGGCCGACCGCGCCATCTACAAGGCGGTGGTTCGAGAAATCCTGGAGAACCAGCCAAACCTGTGGATATTCCAGCAGTCCTGCGATGACCTGATCGTCGAGCAGGATCAGGTCAAAGGCGTGGTGACCCAGATGGGTCTGCGTTTCTTTGCCGAATCGGTGGTACTGACCACCGGTACCTTCCTTGGCGGCCTGATCCACATCGGCTTGCAAAACCATTCAGGTGGTCGTGCCGGTGATCCGCCTTCGATCGCGCTGGCACACCGTATGCGCGAGCTACCACTGCGCGTGGGCCGCTTGAAAACGGGTACGCCACCACGTATCGACGGTCGTTCGGTGGATTTTTCGGTCATGACCGAGCAACCAGGCGATACGCCCATACCGGTGATGTCGTTCATGGGCAATGCCGAAATGCACCCGCGCCAAGTCAGTTGCTGGATTACCCATACCAACGCGCGTACCCACGAGATCATTGCCTCGAACCTCGACCGCTCGCCCATGTATTCGGGCGTGATCGAAGGTGTGGGCCCGCGCTACTGCCCATCGATCGAAGACAAGATCCACCGGTTCGCCGACAAGGAAAGCCACCAGGTGTTCATCGAGCCCGAGGGCTTGACCACCCATGAGCTGTACCCGAACGGTATTTCCACGTCGCTGCCGTTCGACGTGCAGCTGGAACTGGTCCGTTCGATCCGTGGCATGGAAAACGCCCACATCGTGCGCCCTGGCTATGCCATCGAGTACGACTACTTCGACCCGCGTGACCTCAAGTACAGCCTCGAGACCAAAGTCATCGGCGGCTTGTTCTTCGCCGGCCAGATCAATGGCACCACCGGTTACGAAGAAGCCGGCGCCCAGGGCCTGCTGGCCGGGACCAACGCCGCGTTGCGGGCACAAGGCCGTGACAGCTGGTGCCCTCGCCGTGACGAGGCCTACATCGGCGTACTGGTCGACGACCTGATTACCCTGGGCACCCAGGAGCCGTACCGTATGTTTACGTCGCGTGCCGAGTACCGGCTGATTCTGCGCGAAGACAACGCCGACCTGCGTCTGACCGAAAAGGGCCGTGAACTGGGCCTGATCGATGACCAGCGCTGGGCGGCCTTCTGCGCCAAGCGCGACGGTATCGAGCGCGAGGAGCAGCGCCTGAAGTCGACCTGGGTACGACCCAATACCGAACAAGGCCAAGCCATTGTGGATAAGTTCGGCACGCCGCTCAGCCACGAGTACAGCTTGCTCAACCTTCTGGCCCGCCCGGAAATCGACTACGCCGGCCTGATCGAGGCCACCGGCGGTGAGGCAATCGATCCACAGGTCGCCGAACAGGTCGAGATTCGCACCAAGTACGCCGGTTACATCGATCGCCAGCAGGATGAGATCGCTCGCCTGCGTGCCAGCGAGGACACCCGGTTGCCTGTGGATATCGACTACACGACCATTTCCGGCCTGTCGAAGGAGATCCAGGGCAAGCTGGGCCAGACCCGCCCGGAAACCCTGGGCCAGGCATCGCGCATTCCAGGCGTGACCCCGGCGGCGATTTCCCTGTTGCTGATTCACTTGAAAAAACGCGGCGCTGGCCGCGAATTGGAGCAAAGCGCTTGAGTGCCCTGGTTACCCCGCAACATGCTGAAGAGTTGTCCACAGGTGCGCGGCAGCTTGGTGTAGAACTGAGTGCCGAGCAGCATGAAAAACTGCTCGGCTACCTGGCCTTGTTGATCAAATGGAACAAAGCCTACAACCTGACCGCCGTGCGCGACCCAGACGAGATGGTTTCGCGGCATCTGCTCGACAGTCTGAGCGTCATGGCGTTTATCCACAGCGCGCGGGACAACTGGCTGGATGTCGGCAGTGGTGGTGGCATGCCTGGTATTCCTTTGGCTATCCTGCACCCGCACAAGCGGGTGACCGTGCTCGATGCCAATGGCAAGAAAACCCGCTTCCTGACCCAGGTGAAAATGGAACTCAAGCTAGACAACCTCACGGTTATCCACAGCCGGGTCGAGGCGTTCCAACCTGCACAACCGTTCGATGGGATCATCTCCCGTGCCTTCAGCAGCATGGAGAACTTCACCAACTGGACCCGCCACCTGGGCGACACCGGGACGCAATGGCTTGCAATGAAGGGGCTGCATCCTGCCGATGAACTGGTAGCATTGCCCGCAGACTTCACAGTGGAAAGCGAACAGGCCCTGACCGTTCCAGGTTGCCAGGGCCAGCGCCATCTGCTGATACTGCGCCGCAAGGCATGACTGGGAACACGCGCATCAATGGCTAAGGTATTCGCAATCGCGAACCAGAAAGGTGGTGTAGGCAAGACCACCACCTGTATCAATCTCGCCGCCTCGCTGGCCGCAACCAAGCGTCGTGTGCTGCTGATCGACCTCGATCCGCAGGGCAACGCCACCATGGGCAGCGGTGTGGACAAACACGAACTCGAGCACTCGGTCTACGACCTGCTGATCGGGGAGTGCGACCTGGCCCAGGCCATGCATTACTCCGAGCACGGTGGTTTTCAGCTGCTGCCGGCCAACCGCGACCTGACCGCCGCCGAAGTGGTGCTGCTGGAAATGCAGGTCAAGGAAAGCCGCCTGCGCAACGCGCTGGCGCCCATCCGTGACAACTACGACTACATCCTGATCGATTGCCCGCCGTCGCTGTCGATGCTTACGCTCAACGCCCTGGTCGCAGCCGATGGCGTGATCATCCCCATGCAGTGCGAGTACTACGCACTGGAGGGTCTCAGTGACCTTGTGGATAACATCAAGCGCATCGCTGCCCGGCTGAACCCGGAGCTGAAGATCGAGGGCTTGCTGCGGACCATGTACGATCCCCGCCTGAGCCTGAACAACGATGTGTCGGCCCAGCTCAAGGAGCACTTCGGGCCCCAGCTTTACGACACGGTCATTCCGCGCAACATTCGCCTGGCCGAGGCGCCCAGCTTCGGCATGCCGGCCCTGGCCTACGACAAGCAATCGCGTGGCGCCCTGGCTTATCTGGCGCTGGCTGGGGAACTGGTTCGCCGGCAACGCCGTCAGTCGCGCACTGCACAGACAACTTAAGGAATCCGTATGGCCGTCAAGAAACGGGGTCTCGGACGTGGGTTGGATGCACTGCTCAGTGGTCCTACCGTGAGCGCGCTCGAAGAGCAGGCTGTGAAGATCGACCAAAAGGAGCTTCAGCACCTGCCGGTCGAACTGATCCAGCGTGGCAAATATCAGCCACGCCGGGACATGGACCCACAGGCGCTGGAAGAACTTGCCCACTCGATTCGCAACCATGGGGTGATGCAACCGATCGTGGTGCGCCCGATCGGCGATAACCGCTACGAGATCATTGCCGGTGAGCGCCGTTGGCGTGCCACCCAGCAGGCCGGCCTGGACACCATCCCGGCCATGGTCCGCGAAGTGGCCGACGAGGCCGCCATCGCCATGGCACTGATCGAGAACATCCAGCGTGAAGACCTCAACCCGCTGGAAGAGGCGCTGGCCCTGCAGCGGCTGCAGCAGGAGTTCGAACTGACTCAGCAACAGGTGGCCGATGCGGTCGGCAAGTCGCGGGTCACCGTGGCCAACCTGCTGCGCCTGATTACCTTGCCAGAGGCGATCAAGACCATGCTCGCCCACGGCGACCTGGAAATGGGTCATGCCCGCGCATTGCTCGGGTTGGATGAGAATCGCCAGGAAGAGGGGGCGCGTCATGTTGTCGCACGTGGCCTCACCGTGCGCCAAACTGAAGCACTGGTTCGCCAGTGGCTCAGCGACAAGCCTGAACCGGCCGAACCGGGCAAACCTGATCCGGATATCGCGCGCCTTGAACAGCGGCTCGCAGAGCGCCTGGGCTCGGCTGTGCAGATTCGCCACGGCAACAAGGGCAAAGGCCAATTGGTTATTCGCTACAACTCGCTTGACGAGTTGCAAGGTGTGCTTGCACACATCCGCTGAAACAATTGCTGTTGTAGCGGGCAGTCGGAAATCACTACCGAAGAGTTGAATAGGGGTTAAACCACCCCTATACTCTGCGCGCATTTTGTCGGCACAAATTATGCCAAGTCATCACTGACTTGTTGGTCGACTTCCGAGGAGCAGTTGTGATGGAAATCCGCACGCCAAACCGCCTGCCTTTCCATCGCTGGGCGGTTTTTCCGGTACTGCTGGCTCAATTTGTCGTATTCCTGCTGGCGACCCTGGTGTTGTGGCAGTGGAAAGGGGCGGTCAGTGGATATTCAGGCCTTTGCGGAGGTTTGATTGCCTGGCTGCCCAACGTGTATTTCGCCTGGAAGGCTTTTCGCTTTAGCGGAGCTCGGGCGGCACAAGCCATCGTCAAGTCGTTCTACGCTGGCGAGGCAGGCAAGATGATTTTGACGGCAGTGCTTTTTGCACTGACCTTCGCAGGAGTGAAGCCACTGGCGCCGCTAGCAGTATTCGGCGTCTTCGTGTTGACCCTTTTGGTCAGCTGGTTCGCGCCCCTGCTGATGAATAAAAGACTTTCGAGACCTTAGGGCGTTTGAGGCAACCATGGCAGCAGAAACCGCTTCGGGCTATATCCAGCACCACTTGCAGAACCTGACCTACGGTCAACTACCAGACGGCAGCTGGGGCTTTGCCCATTCGGCTGCAGAAGCCAAGGCAATGGGCTTCTGGGCGTTCCACCTGGACACCCTGGGTTGGTCCGTCGCGCTGGGTCTGATCTTCCTGTTCATCTTCCGCATGGCGGCCAAGAAGGCCACCTCCGGCCAGCCTGGCGGCCTGCAGAACTTCGTGGAAGTGATGGTCGACTTCGTCAACGGCAGCGTGAAGGACTCCTTCCACGGCCGTAGCCCGGTCATCGCACCGCTGGCGCTGACCATCTTCGTCTGGGTATTCCTGATGAACGCCGTCGACCTGGTACCGGTCGACTGGATTCCTCAGCTGGCCATCCTGATCTCCGGTGATCCGCACATTCCGTTCCGCGCCGTGTCGACCACCGACCCGAACGCGACCCTGGCCATGGCGTTCTGCGTATTCGCGCTGATCATCTTCTACAGCATCAAGGTCAAGGGCCTGGGCGGCTTCATCGGTGAGCTGACCCTGCACCCGTTCGGCAGCAAGAACATCTTCGTGCAGATCCTGCTGATTCCGGTCAACTTCCTGCTCGAATTCGTCACCCTGATCGCCAAGCCGATCTCGCTGGCACTGCGTCTGTTCGGCAACATGTATGCCGGCGAACTGGTGTTCATCCTGATCGCGGTCATGTTCGGTTCCGGCCTGCTGTGGCTGAGCGGCCTGGGTGTCGTGCTGCAATGGGCGTGGGCGGTGTTCCACATCCTGATCATCACCCTGCAAGCTTTCATCTTCATGATGCTCACCATCGTCTACCTGTCGATGGCGCACGAAGATAACCATTAAGACCGCCTGGCGTGTCTGATAGCCTTCCCCGCTCGTTTGGGGGGAGGGCTTAAAAAGTCCGCAAGGGCATGCTGTACCAAACGATTTGTTTTACCGCTTCAACTTAAAAACCTAACCAATACGACGTAAAAGTCGGGAGGAAAGATGGAAACTGTAGTTGGTCTGACCGCTATCGCTGTTGCTCTGCTGATCGGCCTGGGTGCTCTGGGTACCGCCATTGGTTTCGGCCTGCTGGGCGGCAAATTCCTGGAAGGCGCTGCTCGCCAGCCAGAAATGGTTCCAATGCTGCAGGTTAAAATGTTCATCGTTGCCGGTCTGCTCGACGCCGTAACCATGATCGGTGTTGGTATCGCTCTGTTCTTCACCTTCGCGAATCCGTTCGTTGGTCAAATCGCCGGCTAATCACTCGTAACCACGAGTTGATAGCTGTGATGAACCAAAGACCGAGCGAGGTGTTGGCGTGAATATTAATGCAACCCTGATTGGCCAATCCGTTGCCTTCTTGATTTTTGTACTCTTCTGCATGAAGTACGTATGGCCTCCGGTCATCACTGCTCTGCAAGAGCGCCAAAAGAAGATTGCCGACGGCTTGGACGCTGCCAACCGCGCAGCTCGCGACCTGGAGCTGGCCCAAGAAAAAGCGGGTCAGCAACTGCGTGAAGCTAAGGCACAGGCAGCCGAAATCATTGAGCAAAGCAAGAAACGCGCTGCTCAGCTTGTCGAGGAAGCCCGTGAACAGGCCCGCGTCGAAGCTGACCGTGTGAAGGCTCAGGCTCTGGCCGAGATCGAACAGGAACTGAACAGTGCTAAAGACGCCCTGCGTGCCCAAGTGGGTGCCCTGGCCGTTGGCGGTGCTGAAAAGATCCTTGGCGCCACAATCGATCAAAACGCGCATGCGGAGCTGGTTAACAAACTGGCCGCTGAAATTTAAGCGAGGGCGATCATGGCAGAACTGACCACGTTGGCCCGACCTTACGCTAAGGCTGCCTTTGAGCACGCCCAGGCCCATCAGCAACTGGCCAATTGGTCAGCCATGCTCGGCCTGGCTGCTGCGGTGTCGCAAGACGACACCATGCAGCGCCTGCTCAAGGCCCCGCGACTGACGAGCGCAGAAAAGGCCGCCACGTTCATTGACGTGTGCGGTGACAAGTTCAATGCACAGGCACAGAATTTCATTCATGTTGCCGCGGAAAACGACCGTCTCCTGCTTCTGCCGGAGATTGCCGCCCTGTTCGACCTGTACAAGGCCGAGCAAGAGAAATCCGTGGACGTGGAAGTCACCAGTGCCTTCGCGTTGAACCAAGAACAGCAAGACAAACTCGCCAAGGTTCTCAGTGCACGGTTAGGCCAGGAAGTGCGCCTGCACGCGTCGGAGGATGCCAGCCTGATTGGCGGCGTCGTCATCCGCGCAGGTGACCTGGTAATCGATGGCTCTGTTCGCGGCAAAATCGCGAAACTGGCCGAAGCATTGAAATCTTGAGTTTGAAGGGGCAGCAGAGCAATGCAGCAACTCAATCCTTCCGAAATTAGTGAAATCATCAAGGGCCGCATCGACAACCTCGATGTGAGCTCCCAAGCCCGTAACGAAGGTACCGTTGTTTCGGTATCCGACGGTATCGTGCGGATCCACGGTCTGGCCGACGTCATGTACGGCGAAATGATCGAGTTCCCTGGTAGCGTCTACGGTATGGCCCTGAACCTGGAGCAAGACTCCGTAGGTGCAGTGATCCTGGGTGCCTATGACACCCTCGCCGAAGGCATGAGCGCCAAGTGCACCGGCCGCATCCTGGAAGTTCCTGTTGGTAAGGAACTGCTGGGTCGCGTCGTTGACGCACTGGGTAACCCGATCGATGGCAAAGGTCCGCTGGGCAACACCCAGACCGACGCGGTCGAGAAAGTGGCTCCAGGCGTGATCTGGCGTAAGTCGGTAGACCAGCCTGTACAGACTGGCTACAAGTCCGTCGACGCCATGATCCCTGTCGGCCGTGGCCAGCGCGAGCTGATCATTGGCGACCGTCAGATCGGTAAGACCGCCATGGCCATCGACGCCATCATCAACCAGAAAGACTCCGGTATTTTCTGTGTTTATGTTGCTGTCGGCCAGAAGCGCTCCACCGTTGCCAACATCGTTCGCAAGCTGGAAGAAACCGGCGCCCTGGCCAACACCATCGTGGTTGTTGCCAGTGCTTCGGAATCCGCCGCACTGCAGTTCCTGGCGCCATACGCCGGCTGCACCATGGGCGAGTTCTTCCGTGACCGCGGTGAAGACGCACTGATCGTTTACGATGACCTGTCCAAGCAGGCCGTTGCCTACCGTCAGATCTCCCTGCTGCTGCGCCGTCCACCAGGACGTGAAGCGTACCCAGGCGACGTGTTCTATCTCCACTCCCGTCTGCTGGAGCGTGCATCGCGCGTTTCGGAAGAATACGTCGAGAAGTTCACCAACGGTGCAGTCACTGGCAAGACCGGTTCCCTGACCGCCCTGCCGATCATCGAAACCCAGGCTGGCGACGTTTCCGCGTTCGTTCCGACCAACGTGATTTCCATCACCGACGGTCAGATCTTCCTGGAATCGGCCATGTTCAACTCGGGCATCCGCCCTGCAGTGAACGCCGGTGTTTCGGTATCCCGCGTAGGTGGTGCCGCTCAGACCAAGATCATCAAGAAGCTGTCCGGTGGTATTCGTACCGCTCTGGCTCAGTACCGTGAACTGGCTGCATTCGCCCAGTTCGCTTCCGATCTGGACGAAGCGACCCGCAAGCAGCTGGAGCATGGTCAGCGCGTAACCGAGCTGATGAAGCAGAAACAGTACGCGCCGATGTCCATCGCGGACATGGCTCTGTCGCTGTACGCCGCTGAGCGTGGTTTCCTGACTGACGTGGAAGTCTCCAAGGTCGGTAGCTTCGAGCAAGCACTGATCGCCTTCTTCAACCGTGATCACGCCGAACTGATGGCGAAGATCAACGTGAAGGGTGACTTCAACGACGAAATCGACGCAGGCCTGAAAGCCGGTATCGAGAAGTTCAAGGCCACCCAGACCTGGTAAGCCGCAGCGGGGGCTCCGGCCCCCGCTTGCTAACCTGATAGGTGATACATGGCAGGCGCAAAAGAGATTCGCAGTAAGATTGCGAGCATCAAAAGCACGCAAAAAATTACCAGCGCCATGGAGAAAGTGGCGGTTAGCAAGATGCGCAAGGCACAAATGCGCATGGCTGCTAGCCGTCCTTACGCGGAGCGTATCCGCCAGGTGATCGGTCATCTGGCCAACGCCAACCCGGAATACCGCCACCCGTTCATGATCGAGCGCCCTGTAAAGCGCGCCGGTTATATCGTGGTGAGCAGTGACCGTGGCTTGTGCGGTGGCTTGAACACCAACCTGTTCAAGGCCCTGGTCAAGGACATGAGCGAAAACCGCGAACAGGGCGTGGAAATCGACCTGTGCGTGATCGGCAGCAAGGGTGCGACTTTCTTCCGCATCTTTGGCGGCAACGTTGTAGCCGCGATCAGCCACCTGGGCGAAGAGCCGTCGATCAATGATCTGATCGGCTCCGTCAAAGTGATGCTGGACGCCTACATGGACGGCCGTATCGATCGCCTCTCGGTGGTTTCGAACAAGTTCATCAACACCATGACCCAAAAACCGACGGTCGAGCAATTGGTACCGTTGGTGGCAACCCCGGATCAGGAACTCAAGCACCACTGGGACTACCTGTACGAACCCGACGCAAAAGAGCTGCTGGACGGCTTGATGGTGCGTTACGTGGAGTCGCAGGTCTACCAGGCGGTGGTCGAGAACAACGCTGCTGAACAAGCAGCCCGGATGATCGCCATGAAAAACGCCACAGACAACGCCGGTGATTTGATCAAAGAGCTGCAATTGATCTACAACAAGGCGCGTCAGGCTGCGATCACCCAGGAGATCTCGGAAATCGTCGGCGGCGCTGCCGCGGTTTAACGGTTCAAAAAATCAGAGGATCCAGCTATGAGTAGCGGACGTATCGTTCAAATCATCGGCGCCGTCATCGACGTGGAATTCCCACGTGACGTCGTGCCGAGTGTTTACAACGCGCTGAAAGTACAAGGCGCGGAAACCACCCTGGAAGTTCAGCAGCAGCTGGGCGACGGCGTGGTTCGTACCATTGCGATGGGCTCGACCGAAGGCCTGAAGCGCGGTCTGGATGTCGTCGACACCGGCGCTGCCATCTCCGTTCCTGTTGGTAAGGCCACCCTGGGCCGCATCATGGACGTACTGGGCAACCCGATCGACGAAGCCGGCCCGATCGGCGAAGAAGAGCGTCGCGGTATCCACCAGCCAGCGCCTTCGTTCGCTGACCAGGCAGGCGGCAACGACCTGCTGGAAACCGGCATCAAGGTTATCGACCTGGTTTGCCCGTTTGCCAAGGGTGGTAAGGTTGGTCTGTTCGGTGGTGCCGGCGTCGGCAAGACCGTTAACATGATGGAACTGATCCGTAACATCGCCATGGAACACAGCGGTTACTCCGTGTTCGCTGGTGTGGGTGAGCGTACTCGTGAGGGTAACGACTTCTACCACGAGATGAAGGACTCCAACGTTCTCGACAAGGTAGCGCTGGTCTACGGTCAGATGAACGAGCCACCAGGAAACCGTCTGCGCGTAGCGCTGACCGGCCTGACCATGGCTGAGAAGTTCCGTGACGAAGGTAACGACGTTCTGCTGTTCGTCGACAATATCTATCGTTACACCCTGGCCGGTACCGAAGTATCCGCACTGCTGGGCCGTATGCCTTCTGCAGTAGGTTACCAGCCGACCCTGGCTGAAGAGATGGGCGTTCTGCAAGAGCGCATCACCTCCACCAAGGAAGGTTCGATCACCTCCGTTCAGGCCGTATACGTACCTGCGGACGACTTGACCGACCCGTCGCCAGCGACCACCTTCGCCCACTTGGACGCCACCGTCGTTCTGTCCCGTGACATCGCCTCCCTGGGTATCTACCCAGCGGTCGACCCACTGGACTCGACTTCGCGTCAGCTGGACCCGAACGTGATCGGCAACGAGCACTACGAGACCGCTCGTGGCGTTCAGTATGTTCTGCAGCGCTACAAAGAGCTGAAGGACATCATCGCGATCCTGGGTATGGACGAACTGTCCGAAAGCGACAAGCAACTGGTAGCCCGCGCTCGTAAGATCCAGCGCTTCCTGTCGCAGCCGTTCTTCGTGGCCGAAGTCTTCACCGGCTCGCCAGGCAAGTACGTTTCCCTGAAAGACACCATCGCTGGCTTCAGCGGCATCCTCAAAGGTGACTACGACCACCTGCCAGAACAAGCGTTCTACATGGTCGGCAGCATCGACGAAGCGATCGAGAAAGCCAAGAAACTGTAATCCCGGCGCCCCGCAAGGGGCGCTAATCAGGTTGAGGCAAGCAGATGGCTATGACAGTCCATTGCGACATCGTCAGCGCGGAAGGAGAAATCTTCTCCGGCCTGGTCGAGATGGTAGTAGCGCACGGCAACCTGGGCGATCTGGGTATCGCTCCAGGCCACGCGCCGCTGATCACCAATCTCAAGCCAGGTCCGATCACGCTGACCAAGCAGGGTGGCACTCAAGAGGTGTTCTACATCTCCGGTGGCTTCCTCGAAGTGCAGCCGAACATGGTGAAGGTTCTTGCCGACACCGTGCAACGTGCTGCCGACCTGGACGAAGCTCAGGCTCAGGAAGCCCTCAAGGCTGCCGAGAACGCGCTGAACACTAAAGGCTCGGACTTCGACTACGGCGCTGCAGCCGCACGTCTGGCCGAGGCGGCTGCTCAGCTGCGTACTGTCCAGCAAATGCGCAGAGGCAAGTAATCCGGCCCAGGCCGCTTACTGCCAGTGCGATTGAGTTAAAGGGTAGCCTCGGCTACCCTTTTTCTTTTTCCGAATTTCTATTTTGGTCACGCAGCTGACCGCCCAGGATTGGTAGCCAGTAATGTCCCTCGATATCGTTATTCTCGCCGCAGGCCAAGGCACGCGCATGCGTTCGGCGCTCCCCAAAGTGCTGCATCCGGTCGCCGGCCACTCCATGCTCGGCCATGTTATCCACAGCGCGCGCCAGCTGCAGCCGCAAGGTATTCATGTGGTCATTGGCCATGGTGCCGAACTGGTCCGCGAGCGCCTGGCCGCCGATGACCTGAATTTCGTCATGCAGGATAAACAGCTGGGTACCGGCCACGCCGTTGCACAGGCACTGCCAGCGCTGACTGCCGATACTGTGCTGGTACTGTACGGCGACGTGCCGCTGATCGAAGTGGAGACCCTGCAGCGGCTGCTGGCCAAGGCCAATGACCAGCAACTGGGCCTGCTCACGGTCACCCTCGACGACCCGACCGGCTATGGTCGCATCGTTCGCGATCAGCAAGGCAATGTCACCGCCATCGTTGAGCACAAGGATGCCAGCGAAGCGCAGAAAGCGATCAACGAAGGCAACACGGGCATTCTGGCGCTGCCAGCGGCGCGCCTGGCTGACTGGATGGGTCGTCTGTCGAACAACAACGCCCAGGGTGAGTATTACCTGACCGACGTCATCGCCATGGCGGTGGCCGATGGTTTGGTGGTGGCTACCGAGCAGCCACACGATCCAATGGAAGTGCAGGGGGCCAACGACCGTCGCCAGCTTTCCGAGCTGGAGCGCCACTACCAGTTGCGTGAAGGGCGTCGCCTGATGGCCCAGGGTGTAACCCTGCGTGACCCGGCGCGCTTCGACGTGCGCGGTGAGGTGACCGTCGGTCGTGACGTGCTGATCGACATCAACGTTGTACTCGAGGGCAAAGTGGTCATCGAGGACGATGTGCAGATCGGTCCCAACTGTGTAATCAAGAACACGACCCTGCGCAAAGGGGCTGTGGTCAAGGCCAACAGTCACCTTGAGGGTGCGGTAATGGGCGAGGGCAGCGATGCCGGCCCGTTTGCCCGCTTGCGCCCTGGCAGCGTACTGGATGCCAAAGCCCATGTGGGTAACTTTGTAGAACTGAAAAACGCTCACCTTGGAGAGGGTGCCAAGGCTGGCCACCTGACGTACCTGGGCGATGCCGAAATCGGCGCCCGTACCAACATTGGCGCAGGTACCATCACCTGCAACTACGACGGTGCCAACAAGTTCAAGACAGTGATGGGTGAGGATGTATTCATCGGTTCGAACAACTCGCTGGTAGCGCCTGTGGAAATCCAGGCCGGCGCCACGACCGCCGCCGGTTCTACCATTACGCAGGCTGTTGAAGCAGGTGATCTGGCAGTGGCCCGGGCACGCCAGCGCAACATCCCAGGTTGGAAGCGGCCGGAGAAGATCAAGAAGAGCTGATTTATCCACAGCTGCTTTCCTCGAAGCCGACCTATGTGAGTAAGTCGGCTTTTTTTGTGCCCTATGCAACCCGATGTGTGGGCGCGGCCCGTGTGGGAGCGGGCAAGCCCGCGAACACCGGCAAAGCCGGTGCTATACATGGCGGTGCCGGCTTTGCGGGCAAGTCGGATTGCCGCACCGCCGCTCCCCAAAGAAAAATTGCCGCCAGTAAAGTTATGCACAGCTTGACGAATCGCTCATCTTAGGTTTTGATTGCAATCATTATCTTTCGAAACGAAATTTAACAGATCATGTCGAAACGAAACACCCCTCAACGCCGCCACAACATCCTGGCCATGCTCAGCGAGCTGGGCGAAGTGAGTGTGGATGCCTTGGCCAAGCGTTTCGAAACCTCGGAAGTGACCATTCGTAAGGACCTTGCCGCGCTGGAGGCGAACGGCCTGCTGCTGCGCCGTTACGGCGGTGCAGTACCGGTACCGCAGGAAATGCTCAGCGAACCCGCGCAACCAGTCTCTGCCTACAAGAAGGCTATCGCCCGTGCAGCGGTGGGGCGTATACGCGAGCATGCTCGTATCATCATCGATAGCGGTAGCACGACCGCCGCTATGATTCCGGAACTGGGCCGCCAGCCCGGCCTGGTGGTGATGACCAATTCGTTGAATGTGGCTCGCGCCATCAGCGAGGTCGAGCACGAACCGGTACTGCTTATGACCGGCGGGACCTGGGACCCGCACTCCGAATCGTTCCAAGGGCAGGTCGCCGAGCAGGTCCTGCGGTCTTACGATTTCGACCAGTTGTTCATCGGTGCCGATGGCATCGACCTCGCGCGGGGCACCACCACCTTCAACGAGTTGCTTGGCCTGAGCCGGGTAATGGCTGAGGTCGCCCGCGAAGTGATCGTGATGGTCGAGTCGGACAAGGTGGGGCGCAAGATCCCCAACCTCGAGCTGCCCTGGGGCAGCGTGCATACCCTTATTACAGATGAACGCCTGCCCGCAGCGGCACGCGAACACATTCAAGCCCGCGGCATCAACCTGATCTGTGCCGCGATCAGCCAGGAGCAATAATTCATGTGTGGAATCGTTGGTGCCGTCGCCGAACGTAATATCACCGCCATCCTGATCGAAGGCCTCAAGCGGCTTGAGTACCGTGGCTACGACAGCGCCGGCCTGGCCGTGCTCACCCAGGACGGCCAGCTGCAGCGTCGCCGCCGTATCGGCAAGGTCAGCGAGCTGGAAGCGGCCGTTGCTGCCGAGCCGCTGAGTGGCCGGCTGGGTATCGCCCACACCCGCTGGGCGACGCATGGTGCACCCACCGAAGGCAATGCCCACCCGCACTTCTCTGCTAATGAAGTAGCGGTAGTGCACAACGGCATCATCGAGAACCACGAAGAGCTGCGCGAAGAACTGAAGGGCCTGGGCTATGTCTTCGCCTCGCAGACCGATACCGAAGTCATCGTGCACCTGATTCACCATACCCTGAAAAGCGTGCCGAACCTGGCAGATGCGCTGAAGGCGGCCGTGAAACGCCTGCACGGTGCCTACGGTCTGGCGCTGGTCAGCATCCACCAGCCTGATCGCCTGCTCGCCGCACGCAGCGGCAGCCCCCTGGTGATCGGCCTGGGCCTGGGCGAGAACTTCCTGGCATCCGACCAACTGGCCCTGCGCCAGGTGACCGACCGCTTCATGTACCTGGAAGAGGGCGATATCGCCGAGATCCGTCGCGATCAGGTCACCATCTGGGACCAGGCCGGGCACGAAGTCCAGCGCGAAACCGTGCAGTACCATGAAGGCGCCGAGGCCGCCGACAAGGGTAACTACCGCCACTTCATGCTCAAGGAAATCCACGAGCAGCCAACCGTGGTTCAGCGCACGCTGGAAGGGCGCTTGGGTAAAGATCACGTTCTCGTCCAGGCCTTCGGCCCTCAGGCTGCAGAGTTGTTTGCCAAAGTGCGCAATGTGCAGATCGTTGCTTGCGGTACCAGCTACCACGCAGGCATGGTCGCCCGTTACTGGCTGGAAGGCCTGGCTGGCATCCCCTGCCAGGTGGAAGTGGCCAGTGAATTCCGCTACCGCAAGGTGGTGGTGCAGCCAAACACCCTCTTTGTGTCCATTTCGCAATCTGGTGAAACCGCTGACACCCTCGCTGCTCTGCGCAACGCCAAGGAGCTGGGCTTCCTCGGCAGCCTGGCAATCTGCAACGTGGGTATCAGCTCGCTGGTCCGTGAGTCGGACCTGACCCTGCTGACCCTCGCTGGCCCGGAAATCGGTGTGGCCTCGACCAAGGCTTTCACCACCCAGCTGGTGTCGCTGATGCTGCTGACGCTGGCGCTCGGCCAAGTCCGCGGCACCTTGCCGGCCGGTGTCGAAGCCGACCTGGTCGAAGAGCTGCGCCGCCTGCCCACGCGCCTTGGCGAAGCCTTGGCCATGGACGCCACCGTCGAGAAAATCGCCGAGCTGTTCGCCGACAAGCACCACACCCTGTTCCTCGGCCGCGGTGCCCAATACCCGGTGGCGATGGAGGGCGCACTCAAACTCAAGGAAATCTCCTACATTCACGCAGAAGCCTACCCAGCTGGCGAACTGAAGCATGGCCCATTGGCACTGGTGGACAACGATATGCCGGTGGTGACCGTCGCGCCGAACAACGAACTGCTGGAGAAACTGAAGTCCAACCTGCAGGAAGTACGGGCCCGTGGTGGTGAATTGGTGGTGTTCGCTGACGAACATGCGGGCATGACCAATGGCGAGGGCACCCACGTGATCCAGGTGCCGCACATCGCCGATGCCCTGGCGCCGATCCTGTACACCATTCCGCTGCAGTTGCTGTCTTACTACGTGGCTGTGCTGAAAGGCACCGATGTGGACCAGCCGCGTAACTTGGCCAAGTCGGTTACCGTTGAGTAACGGATAGGCGCGGGGGCTTGAGCTGTCTGAAAACAATAAAGGTTGTCACAAAACAATAAAGGTTGTCACAGAGAAATAAAGTTTGTCACAAGCGGGAGCCACCCTTCGTCGGGGCGGCTCCCGCCTCGCATTATCAGGTTCAAAATCACTGTCAGACCTCTGACCGTGATGTGAATGATCCTGCGATGTTGGCGGGATCTCCCTTCTACAGCGACGCATTTTTTGCTTTGCCACGTCTGAAAGGTTGTCCTGTTAACCGATGAACCAAGATCAAACACAAACCTCCACACAAACCCGATCTAGAGCTATCACACAGCAAAAAATCGAAAAGCGAATAGCTGCTGGGGATGGTGATGGAGTCAGAGAAGATTACAAGCCTTGGATCAAGGTTCGTGCGTTTCCGTCAAAGGGGACATCTCATATCGTCCCAGGTGTGAAGGTAGGTCGCTCGCACCACCTCCTTTCCAACGCTGAATATCATTACCACACAATTCTCGAATTTGATCGGTCAATTATCGATATTCGAGAACAATTCCCGTTATTTCCTCAGAGCGAAACTCAGGCTATTGCTTCAAGTCTGAGCGTCAAACCGCCTTCCTATCCCGGCACTAACGTGCCGTTAGTGATGACTACTGATTTTCTGATTACGCAGCTCGATTCAAATGGGAAAGAGAGGCTGGTCGCAAGATCAATGAAGTACGCGAAGGAAATTGAGGAAGCTTCTCAGAACAAAAAGAACAGGCTACTGGAAAAGCTTGAAATAGAGCGAGTTTTCTGGGAGCGCAGGAATGTTGAATGGAAGCTAGTCTTATATGAAAACATATCACAAATTCGCATTCGAAATCTTTTAGTGCTAAGAAGTCACGCGAACATTTCACCCATGTTGGCTAGTGCAAAGAATGTCAACAATTTACTGTCTGTTATAGAAGTTACCGAAACAAGTCTTATCCCCTTGAAAGCGCTTTTAAAAAAGTTATCGAAACTTATTTACATAGAATACGTCGAAACCAAAAGCCTCTTTTTTCACTTGCTTTGGATACAAGCTCTACAATTTGATTTAAGTGCTGGACTAATAGATCTCGCTAAACCTTTGAGCGTGAAGGTAGCTGCTTTCTACCCAGTAAGCATGGAGATGGCTCGTCATGCATGAAATCACTTTAAACTCTATCATCTCCCCAGTTGAAGGATCCGCAATGCTCGACTTTCCCGTTCGAGTACTGGGATATAGAGGCGATCTGTGTATTGTCATTAAGCTGTGTAAAAATCCCACCAAGCCTTGGCTTGTTGACTCGCGCTCGCTCATGGCGGAAATCGACTCAGGGCTTGTAGTTATCAATGTAGAGCAGCCAGCAGAATTCATGGTCCGAACAGAGGACGAAATAAGTGATCGTGAAAAACAAAGTCGCGATAGAAACTGGTCGCTAATTGAAGAGTTCGTCAGAAACAGAAGTCCCGAAGAAATTTTAGCTTCTTCCTTTGGCTCTGATGTTCAAAAGCAGGCCAGCCTCGTAGGTGTTGATCGCAAGCAAATCTATCGATTGCTCTATAGATATTGGAGCTTGGGGCAGGTCAAAAATGCATTTCTTTGGAACACATCTGCTTGCGGGGCCGCCGGTAAGAAAAAAAATAGGACCCCAGGAACAATTCTTGGACGAAAGCCTAAGTATCGTGGTGTGATTATCGAAGAACGAGCTGTTGCGTTAGATTCTAAGCATACATCAGCTATCGTTATTTCTTATGGCAGATATGCAAGCAGAAAGTGCGGAACGATGTGCGATTGCTATCAATGGATGCTCAACAAGTTTTATAGGGCTTTGAAATCTGACGGTGCCCAAGGAGAACTTATTCGAGGATCTTATCCAACTCAGAGGCAGTTCGAGTATCAAGGGAAAAAGCATTTTGATGATTTATATGTTTTCAAGGGCCGCAGAGGAGAAAAAAACTGGAATAAAGACCACCGGCCACTAGTTGGTATTGCTTCGCAAGGGCTTACAGGTCCGTGCCATCGATATGAGATTGACTCGACGTCTGCGGATGTATACTTGGTCCATCGAGTTAACCGTAATTGGTTGATTGGGCGGCCGGTTATTTATGTCGTGGTGGACAGCTATTCTCGAATGATTGTGGGGTTACATGTAGGTCTTGAGGGTCCGAGTTGGAATGGCGCAAGACATGCTTTGTACAATGCGTATACGCCTAAATTAGATTTCTGCAAGCGCTACGGTATTGATATCGGTCCGGAAGATTGGCCTTGTTTCCATTTGCCTGTTGAGTTAACTGCTGACCGCGCTGAATTACTAAGCGAAGCGGGCGAAACTATGAGTAATACACTCGGAACCATACTGAACTTTCCTCCTCCTTATCGGCCAGATTGGAAGGCAATTGTCGAAAGCAGATTTAAATTACTTAATGATAATCTGGACATTAGGTTCATCCCAGGTGGGGTCGATGCACGGCGCATGGAGCGAGGAGATCGAGATTATGAGATGGACGCGATACTCGATCTTGACGAATTTACTCAGATGATGATTGCCGCTGTCCTCCACCACAATCATCATCTGCGTGTTCCAAACGCGCTAACGAATGAGATGATCAAAGAAGACTTAGAGCCTACCCCGATCAGTCTCTGGAATTGGGGGATGCAACACAATATGGTTCTTTCGAAAGTCGTGACACCCGCAGAGCTTAAAATTGCACTGTTACCATCGCAGGAATGTAGAATTACTAGAGCCGGCATTCAATTTCAAGGAGTCCTTTATACTTGCGAGCTCGCTCAAAGAGACAACTGGGCCGCCCGGTCCCATAATCTTGGGACTCAATATGTTAGAGTTTGGTATGATCCCAATTCTATTGACAATTGTTGGATCAAGGTCGGCTCTGAATTCCTATCACTTTCAATTATTCCTCATATGACTAAAAAATATGCAGGGTACCGTTTGGAAGAGGTAATGGATCTAATTTCCGTAACCAAGCAGCAATCGCCCGATTCCAAATACAACGAGCTAAATAGTGCCGCTAAATTGAAGGGCCGTCAAAATGATATTATTGAACAAGCGAACGCCAAAAAGAAAGCTGCAGGCAACCCCCCATCCAAAGCTAGTTTCAAAAAAGACAAGCAGCTGAAACGCGCTGCTGAAATTAGCGCAATCCGTGATGCTGAAACTTCGGAGCTTAGCCAGCTCAGGCTGGTTCAGTCGACTGAGGAGCCGGTACAAACTAAGTCTCAGTCCTCCTCTGTAGGTAATCCTCCATCTACACGAAGCGCAGCGTTTCTCAAGCTAGTGATAAACGAATCGCTGGAGGCAGGGGAATGACAACAAAATCTTATGTGAAAGCCAGCTACCGGATGACGGGTATGCCTCAGTACGATGGAAATCCTCTTATAGAGGCTTTACCAGCGATTTTGACGGATATCGACGTTGTCCGGTACGTGGGTCATTTGCCGCCTAAGCCGAATTCAGCGGAACTGGAACTCCCTGCAAAGCTGCGTAGTCATGGTATCAATCGACTCAAAGATGTTGTCATTCCGCTCGACATCCATCTTGAACTTGAGGACAACTTTAGCCAGCTGATCCGATACGGATACACCGGTCGTCAGCCATTCGACCCTGCCACAATACGCTCCCGAATACCTACAAAAGGTGTGCAGAAATTTTCGGGTTTTAAATCTTCTGCAAATATCATGACCCTTATAGGTCTAAGTGGAATGGGTAAAACTACTGCGTTAGACGCTATTGCTAAGCTGTATCCTCAAGTCATAGCGCATAGCAAGTATAAGGGCAAAATATTCATAGAAACTCAAGTCGTATGGCTGAAAGTTGAGTGCCCTCATGATGGGTCGCTGGGAGGATTTTGCGCTGGGTTTTTTGCTTCTTTGGACATCGCTTTAGGTATTCATAAATATTCAGATATCGTCGCTAAACACCCAAGTGTTAGTGTTATGTTGACAACTATAACTCAGCTTTGTAAGGCGTTTTATATTGGTGCGATAATCATTGACGAAATGCAGCACCTAAATTCTAGGGGCGGCAAAGATCGAGAAAAGTTGCTTAATTTTTTTGTTGCATTGTCTAATGATACAGGCGTACCTCTTGTTTATGTCGGTACGAATGCGATGCTCCCACTTTTCTCTGGTGTTTTACGCAATGCCAGGCGTGCTGTGGGCATGGGTGAAGTCACTTTTGACCGTTTCAGCTTTGACGCTCCTTTTTGGGACCTGCTGGTTAACCGGCTTTGGGAGTACGACTGGACAGGGCAAGCTACCCCGATGACCGATGAGCTTTTCTCAAAAATTTACGATCTTACCCAAGGTAACACGGATTTTTTGGTGAAATTGCTCATGTTAGCTCAGCGTTTTGTAATTACCGAAAACCTACAATCGATTACTCCGACTATTCTGCAGCGCGTTTATGATGACCAGATGCGTTTGCTTCATAAGCCTATTGAAGCCCTACGCAGTGGTGATCCAGACCAGGTTGCAGACTTCGAAGATATGATGCCCACGAAAGATCAGATCATTCAGATGATGAACTATGATCTTAAACGTCGTGCCAATCGAGCGAATATGTCTCTCTACACTAACAATGTCATCGAGAATGATGCTAAGAAATCAAAAGTATCTGGAAGTTCTGTGGTGCCGTTAAGTGTGTCCAGCGATATTCACTTGGCCGCTGGTGAGCACGTGACTAATGCACTGCAGGAGCGCGGTTGGGTAGATGAAAATTCGGAGTGGTAGAAGAGTTGCTCGGGAGACGTCTTATGGAGAGTTTACTGTCTTTTCCCAAACCATTTCCTGATGAGACGCTTTACAGCCTAGCGGTTAGATATCACAGGGCGATGTCCAACAACAGTTATCGAGTTACCAGTAATGAGCTATTCGGGTGCTATTCGAGAACGTGCGGTTCAATATTCCCTTGTGGATTGGATACGTTGGCCAGCCGTTTGCAGGGTCTATATAAACTTGACTCATTGATTCAAGAGAATACTCTCTTACCTATTTATCTGCCGCTGACCAGCGCCCATAATTATTCTGCAGCGTTGAAATGTGTGGCTTACGGTACAGGCCAAGGATTAAAACTGAGACTCGGGCTCACTTCATCAGGTTTCCTTAAGCATTCTGGATTTCGTTATTGTAAATCCTGTGTGGCGGCAGATTACCTTGAGTTTGGTGTGGCTTACTGGCATCGCGTGCACATGCTGCCAGGGGTTTGCGCTTGCCCGATACATGCAGAGTGGCTAATAACTCAACGCTTTGGGCAGGTAGATGATTGGCGTCACATGCTGCTTCCCGCAGAGGATACAGGTGTGGCTCTATCCGACTCTAAAAATATAGAGCCCGCTGTTGAGGTTGCAAGGCTTCAGCAGTGGGGATTAGCGCACCCGGAATTGGCTAAGCAACTCATCGAGCGGGATTTTTTAAAATTTTGCCTTTCTGAACAGGGATTGATGAAAAAGGGCCGTCTCTGTGAGCAGGCCATCATCAAGAACGTGATGGGTCTGCTGGAGAATTGCCTCCCCATCGCTGAGTTCAGTGAACTGGTGCGAAACTCACATTGGGTAATCAGGGTTCTTCGCCCTCGCGGTAAAACTATCCAACCATTCTGTTTTTATTTTTGCCTTTGGCTCGTAAAGCAAACTGTTGATCTCATAGGCCTATTTCTTAATTCAGGCAAGACGTATGCTTTCGATTCACCAGGGCAATCACGAATCTCGAACTATCAACCATCAGCCGATATTCTGAACACGCGACGCCTTGCCTATACGAATTCTTCTAATCCGAGGTGTCATGATCGCGTGGGCTACTTTTGGCTTTATCGATATGATCGTAAGTGGCTGTTGGAAAACCTAGGGCATTTAGAATGCGATGATAGAAATTTATCCCGAGTAGACTGGCGCCAGAGAGATACCAAGTTTTCTAATGAGATTATCAGGGCCCGAGATAAAATCCTTGCTACTGTAGGCCGGCCTATCAAAGTAACTAGCTCGTCGCTTGCCAGGCTTATCGAAAATGGTTTCATGTTGCTAAGGTGCATTTCCAAGCTTCCACGCAGTGGTTTGCTGCTAAAGCGGATAGTTGAAAACGAACACGATTTTCAGCTTCGTAAGCTAAGGTGGGCTGTCAGGTCCTTGGCTTATCCTCAGTCGCTTCAGTGCGGTTTGGTAGTCAGATTAGCCGGCATCAGGGTGCGTAGATTCTTCGAAGCTGAGCTTGTTGAGATCATCCAGGCTAGTAGGCCTCTCTTACCGTCCGATCCGTTGAATACTCGCAGTAACAGATAGAAAGCCCAGCTTGCACTGGGCTTTCGCTGGTTTAAATCACGATCACGTTCCGGTTTGCGATCTCGGTCGAGACGGCATTGTAGAGGTCCACGTCGGTTTGCTGGGTTTTGATGGAAACGACCAAGCTGTATCGGACATCATCGTTGTACCGATTCTTTTTAAGCAAGGTTTTCCACCAACCTGGAGCTGGATAAACACCAAGCAGTCCCAAACCGGCAAGAGCTGAAGCGGGTCCGTGCCAGATGTCGGAGTGCAATGAGCCTCGATGCCGCCCTCGAACTCCGATTCGCCATCTATCGTCAGAAGCGCTACCGACGTAGGGAATGCCATCCTCCTCATCCCGTGCCTTCTTGTTGATGCGTTGACGGAACGAAGTCACGTCCTCACTATCGCGGCTCACTTCGAACCTGAGTCCATGCGACTCGTAGCGATAGCGACCGCTAACACCGCGTTCTATTACGCCTGGGTTTGGCTCAACAAAGTAGGACAGTGTTACCCGCATCTCGACCTCAGTATCTCCTAGGTCGATGAGCGATTGCTTAGGCCAAGGTAACTGGTGAAGATGCATGTCCTTCGCGGTAGCAGGTTTGGTGCCCTGTCGTCCGAACGGCCGTAGCTTGTCTTCCACGATCAGCGTAAGCGAATCTGCTGCACTCCAGATCGCTCGTCCGAGATCTGGCACGCCAAAGCCACAGGTACGCACAAGCCCTTCGTAATCAGTCTTGGTAGTACCCGTCAAGAAGTCTGCCTTCATCTGGGGTGTCCACTCTGCTGAATGGACCATCAGCGCTCGTACGGTTTCCGGCCACAACTCGGGGTAAGCAGCTGAGATTTGCGCTGCCATGCGCGCAGCGAGTGCCGAAGCGGCGCTCGTAGCCCATGTCGTGGAGAAGAGACGTTTGGCTGGGGTATGCGAGGTCGTGAGCAGCGACAGCGATGTGTGTTCGAAAGCCCCATGCACGTCACGTACTAGGTTACCCCCTTCAAACACGACGTCTGGTTTCAGAGGCCATTGCGTGCGCGTCCAGGTCCGAGAGGTGGTGCTGTAGGGGCTCAGCCCACCATGGGCAGCCAGCGGTTGGGAAGTTGCCGAGGGTGGATCCAGGCGGTCCTTTAAGGTGTAAGCACCAACACAGATCGCATTCCAGGACTGACCAGGATCGTGAATACCGTCGGCGAGATTGCTGTTGGGGTACTTCAAGTATTCGCTGGCCTTGGCATTGCCTGCGGAAACGACCATCAAGCGAGGATTGGCTCGACCGCCAAGGTAGTCGGCTGTGAGCATATCGACTGCTGCAGACCATGCAGATGGTCTACCACGGTCGCGGTCATCAATGCTCGTGATGGCCATGCTGAAGATGCGCTGTTTATCTGGTCCTTTGATCTCAGGATACGCCACTGCTCGCATCGTTAAAGAGCCGTACGGTTCACTTGGGGAGCCATGAGCCGCCTGCAGCAGCTTTACTGATTCTACCCGGTGAGCAACGGAAACAGGGCCTCCAGAAGACAATGGCCCGACCAAGTCTCCGTACAACGCTACACCGGCAAGACCGGTCCCATGGCCGACGTTGTCATCCACGCCCCATGCGGCATCCACGGAGTGCAGGTCTGCCATATCGATGTGAGCTGAAAGGAGAGGGTGTCCTGGGTTTACACCAGTGTCGAGCAGACATACTCGGAGTTTACTGTCACCAGCGCCGGTCACCCGCCCTGCCAGTTCTTCAGCCCAAGCGGCTTGTTCGACTGGAGGTAGGGCATCGAAGAATTCTGCCGTCTCCTTGGCCCTACGAATTTCAGCGACTTCGTTGAGTAATGCCATCGATGCCATGATCGTAGCCTTCGAGCCGAAGACATTGATCACTGACCGCTCTGGGAATGTCAGCAGGTGCTCTGAAGTTTTGAAGCCAAGCGCTCCCGCAACGGTTTTGAAACGTTGAATCACAGCTGCCTGGTCGTCACGAGCCGGCAACCAGAATTCCCACCAGATTTCTTCTGTGTCCTTAGCCGGCAGCATTGCTGGGTCGTCAGTCCACAAAGCATCGAATGTCGCAATCCGGATTTCAAGGATAGGATTGAGCAGGAGCGTGTTTCTAGGAAGTCCCTTCTTAGTGTTGCTCTCTAGGTACTGGTTAACCAGATTTTCGAAGGCGCTAAGCTTGCCATCGGGTACGAACACCGTCGCAAAATTGGTTTTCGTAGCTTCGTCATAACGGACGTTCAGCAGCTCAATTTTCTGTGGGCCGCGTGCGAGGCCTTCAAATGCCAGTTCGAAGCCTGGCTCACTGATGAATTCAAGCTGTAAACCAAACCCTCGCTCCTGTCCCGCCAGACGTTGGGAGGCCACAGCTTGGGTCATCAGCTCACGTGCTCGACCGAGCTGGGTTAGGAGGGTGGTGGCATGGCCCCGCCTGTCACGGGCTGGATATTTGGGATCACGGGTGGCTGACGCCGTGGATTGGAACCTTTCTGGCTTCCCTGTTCCCTTGAAGTGAAAGTGTGGGCGCTGTCCTGCGTTATGTTCCGTCATCGAAAAGCTCTACCGGCTCATATTCGTTTTCGTTGGTGGAAGGCTTTACGCTCCCCAAGGTGCCTTTCCACATCCCTAGCTTCTACCGAGGCTCGATCGTTGATGATCGCGTCTTTGATTGCGTCATCCGCAGCCTTCGCCAATTCCGCATAGCTCAAGCCATCAGCTGCTTCCGCAAGCGAATGCCAGCTATTGAGCGACTTCGAAAAATTAGCGAGGCGACTTTTGAGAGCGGCCTCAATCTGATCTCTATTGGGAAGCCCGTATTCGATAACATCATCGAAGCGGCGGAACAAGGCATAGTCGAGAATTTCAGGATGGTTGGTCGCGGCGAGGATCAAGCTGTTGGATTGATCCTGTTCGATCATCTGGAGAAAGCTATTCAGTACCCGTCGTATTTCACCAACGTCGTTGGCGAGCCCCCGCTGCGAGCCAATAGAGTCGAACTCGTCAAAAAAGTAGATAGCGCGGGTATCCCGAATCGCGTCGAACACCTGGCGAAGCTTGGCAGCCGTCTCGCCCATAAATTTTGTGATCAGACTATCGAGACGAACAACATACAGCGGGATGCCCAACTCACCCGCCAGCGCGGAGGCTGTCATCGTCTTGCCGGTGCCCGGCGGGCCCACCAGCAGCAGTTTCCTGCGAGGAGATAACCCATGAGCCCGGATCTTTTCGAAGTTACGCTGTTCGCTAATGATCCGCGCCAGGCGCTGCTGTGTACTGTCGTCGAGCACCATTTCAGACAGTCGAGTACCCGCTGTACCCACAGCCAGGAGATTGCTCAGTTCACCTCGCGGTAAGCCGATGGGGACTGGACTAGATGAAGGAAGCTGGCTTCGTTTAGCCTGAGCTGAGTCAATGAGTGTGCGTAAGTCCTGGGCGAGCTTGCCGTGACCCTGCTTCGCCTCGTGGGCCGCCATCTGCATGGCCACAGCAAGGAAATGACTGTCATCCCCTTTGATGTGAGAACGTACGAGTGCTTTGAGATGCTCGCCGCTGGCCATGATGTCTTACCTCGAATTCAGTGTTGTAAACGTTGTGACCTTTGGTCTTCCTTGACTACGCCTTCTGAATGAAGCCGTTGGTCACCCTTTGGAGCGTTGCAGCTGCGCCGCGTCAGGCGGCTTTTCCAGAATTACCGTAGTTTTCCTGCATCCACTGCAGCAGCTCAGTCCGCTCGATCGGATCCATATCATCGATCCGAGAGCGTAGGCGAGCTTGGCGACGTTGTATCGTTTGCCGCTCTCTAAATGTTTCGCCACGGTACCGACTGTCGTGCAAGCGGTCCGGGGATTCAAAATTCATCCAGACCACTTCCTCTCGTACATCCGCATGCGTTTTGGCGGAGAACTGGACCTTACGCCATCCAATGAGCACGCTGTTGTAAAGCTCGTTGTCGTACCCGGACAACATGACCTTGCACGGAAGCGAGACCAGGCAATCCAACAGCCTTTGATGATCAGCGTAGGTGTAGTCGCACCGATATACCTTGATTCGACGCCGGGTCTCAGGGACGTAAGGCGGGTCAACATACACCAGCTCATCGCCTGTGAACGTAAAGGTTTCCAAAAAAGTGACGGCGTCCGCTTGATAAAGCTCGCACAAGCCAAGGCGCTCTTCACGCCATTGCTCGATGACTAGTGGATCAATTTCCAATCCGATGCTGCGCAACGCGGCTTTTTTGTTGCGCATGACTGCACCCCCGCCGAGGTGCGATTCGATGTACGTCTGATGCGGTGGCATCAGGTTGATCAAGCGCTGGTAGCACTTGCCTTTTCCGCCTGGATATCTCATGGGCGAAGCATCGTCAGAAATGGCGATGATGTCAATCGCTAGCCGCCGAATGGCCGTAAAAACGGGGCTTGAGATCAGACGATCGGTTTTTTCTGCGAATCCTAATTTAGCGGTGAGGCCAAGCTGCATCGGTCTTGAAACCCACTCAAATGGAGAGCATTCAAATGCCTATCGCTAACCGTCGCAAAACCACTGGCAGCTCCAAGCCCAAAAAAATGGTGCCAGCCAAACGCAAGACAACGCCTAAAGGGAAGCGCTCAAAAGCATCCGCCAAGCAGAAGAAATTGACCCACAAAGCAGTTCGCCCTCAGCCTTTCCCTGTCTGCGGTGCGGCTCTCTATCTGACAGGTGACAGCTACGTTTACGGGCGTTGGTAAATGAGAAAGCGCGCACCTGGCTAGTCGTCGGGTGCGCTCTGACGCATGTAGGGAGCGGGTGGAGGGCCGCACCGTTGTACCTCTCTCAAGCTGAAGAAAATTGGTGGGCTCTAAGATCGTCGATAAAACTGGAATTACGCTGAGCTGGTCCAGAACAGGGCTTTAAGCTGTTCGATACGCTTATAGGTTTCATAGAGCGAAACCATGTCACCTTGGGCCATGATTTCGAGCGGTGAACGGCCTTCAAAGAATTCGTTGTCATTTTTGAAACGCGGGTAACCCTGAAAATTCTCCGGATTTGTGAAGACGGTCCTGAGAGTTGCGTGAATACCTAAAACGAAGCCGACTCGTTGGAGTTGGTCAAGATCCAACCTTCTGCCCGCGACCTGGTTGGTTGAAATACGACGATAGGTAGCGGGAGATATCCGGAGAATCCTGCATGCCTGCTGAGGTGTGGCTTGCCAGGAGCGAATGATTCGTAGGGCAACCTTCAAGCCTGTGGACGACTGGGTTGCTGTCCAGCGTTTGCTGGCTGTCATACATCCTCCTTAGGTCGGTGGGCGGGCGATTAATTTTATACCTTCCGCTTCGTGTTGCTACCAAGCAGCTCACGCAATTCAAGGTCTTTGACAGGTTGGGCAAGGCTTTCCAGGAGATTTTGCAGCAAAGGATATATATGCATCGGCAGTTCTGAAGCAGAAAAAAGCCAAAATTAAATTTAAATCAAAAGAGTGGTACTCAATACCTTTGCTATCGAGATCCATTCCAAACATTTTGCTCAGTTCTCCTTTGTATGAGTCATATCCGCGAGCGAAATCGCTTTCGTAGTTGGTATGGACATATTTGTAGGCGAGTTCGCGAGTAATCCAGATCAACCTCTTTGCCTCGCCCCTAAATTTCATCAAATCTTTGATAAATATAGCGTAGTTGTGGTGAAGAGATCTGAATGCGCTAGGTTCATCAGGGAATGACTCACTGCAATTAACAAGGTTTGAAATGCTGTGTGAGGATATAGGTATTTCGCACGCCGGACATAACTCGTGAAGTTTAACTGCATGCTTAGAACAAAGCTTTACAGATTTAGGAAGGTGACGTACATGTATGTAAGGGGAGCCATGAATTACAGTATCTTCCTTTACGCATTTTGTGCAGATTTTCCAGTTTCTTAAAGGTGTATATGTTGTTAGATTGTCAGGCAAGCTCAGCGAGCTGGCCAAGGGCTGTAGCGTGTTTTCATAAAGCGTATTTACAGGAAGCTCGTGTCCACCGATAGCATCGGGCAAGGCAATTTGCCTTCCTTCGCCTGTGAGGGTGGATTCGATTTTTTTTATTCGATGATCGATTTGCCTGAACCGCACTACACCTAATAGCTCTTGTCCGCGCCGAATAGCTGAGGTGACGAACTCGCCTGGAAGCGGAGCGTAACTCGCTAGAACTGCCATAGATTAGTTAATACCCTGGTAACGGGGGAGGGTTCCACTTTACTACAAGCCAGACGGGTGATCTGCGTCTGCCCCGATCGACTTTAAATTTTCAGATCTGAGTTTTTTGGGAACCGTCGTCACGGGAATCTTCTTTGAACCCTCTAGATCTGCCGATTTGCCTTGGCCGTTGGCTGGTACTGGTCTTCACCGATGCTGTCGACTCATGCAACGCACCGCTGTTGCGTGAGGAGGCATAAGGCTACTATGGGCTCTCGTTCAAACCGCTGCTTTCAAAGCTTCAACGAGCTGAGCCCGAGAAGGTCATCAACGAGGGGGATTAATGAGTAAGGTATTTCTGAGCCACAACCATGCCGATAAGCCATTCACGAGACGGCTTGCCGGCGACCTGCGGAAAGCAGGACACACTGTGTGGATCGATGAGGCGGAGATCAACATTGGTGATTCATTGATCGACAAGATTCGAGCAGGCCTGGACGATGTCGATTACGTGGCTGCAGTACTGAGCGAAAAGTCGATTGATAGCCCTTGGGTACAGCGTGAACTGGAGATTGCTTCCAACCGTGAGATTGAGGAAAGGCGGGTAGTCGTTCTTCCTTTGATGGTGCAATTGGTAGCTTTGCCAGGCTTCCTAAAAGGTAAGTTCTACGCAGATTTCACGGACCCTGACGCATATCCGGAGATGTTCCAGTTGCTGCTGCGGACGCTGGGACCAGCATCACCGCTGCCTAAGCCTCCTGCAGAAGAAATTGACGCCATGCGGCAGGAGTTGAGCGCCATGAAGGAGGCGCTGGCTGAGATGACGAAGCAAAATAAAGCTCACGAGCGGATGTCACTGAGGCACAAGAGCCCAAGCTTGGTGGCTGCGGTTGAGAAGGCTAACGAGAGATACCCTAGCCATGCCCCTATTAACAACACCTACGCCTTTGAAGTAGGCAGCACACCAGTCACGTTGGACTACTTGCTTTGGGGAATCAGCAAGGCCATGAGGACTGGAGCGCACGTGCTCGAATCGCTTCTTTCAATGTATAACCGTTGGGAAGACGCGGAGCGAATGATCCAGGCATACGACGATTTGCTGGCCAGTTACGATTGAATGGCCGCCCCCATGCGCAACGCCGGTCATAACCACCGTTGATCTGCATTGTGGAGAGCAGACAAGGGCCCAACGGTCTTGGCTATGTGGCGCAGTAGCGCTCCGCAGATAGCTGAGCGCCCTTTTTGAGCCTTACTTAGCCTGCTGACTAGGTAGTGGGTGAATCGAAATCAGGGCCTGCACATGGTCCGAATTGGTGCCCGACCAAATCTGATCCTGCACATCATTTAGCGCGGACTGCGTTGGAATCGGCGAAAGCACTTGGGTCGCCGGATTGTATGCGTAAACGTAAAAGCCCAGATCCACTACACGAGACACCTGCCGGTGCCAGTAGAATTTTCCATCGCCAGTGACCGCGTCCTCGGCTATCACGAGGTCATATCGCTGAAGGATATAGCCGAAAAGTACCGCCTGCGATATATCGCGAAGCGCTAAGGAATGACGAATGATTGCCGATCGCCAGACCTGATGTCGCGCAATTTTTCGGCTACTGAGTTCAGGAATGCTCAGCAGTGTGGCTGTGGCATAAAAGGCCACAGAAGACTCAGCATCGTCTACTAGAGCAATCTCAAACTGATCGACGCTGCCTTTTTGCAGCCTGTGGTCCACACGTATCAAACGGTAGCGTGGCTGGGCACTGTAACCAGAGTGCACGCCGATTTCGCTGACGCCATCGGCACCGGTGAGGGCTGCGTAAATCGCAGAGTTATCGGCAGTGAGCTTGAGTAGCTCCTTCAGCTCAGCGCGCTCAATGGTAGCTCGATACATGAAGCTGTCTCGATGAGTGGCGGGTTCCAGTCTTGAACGCTAACCCACAAAGCGAGTATGAGGAAGGAGTAACGGCTATGATGGCCTTTTCATGGCTTCGAGGGCCGTCTATGTATTCGTTCGAACTCCACCGCAGGATCAGGAAATTTTTTGCTGAATCAGAAAAATTTCGCGCGTTTCTCACCGTTGTCGCGGAGCTAGCTAAATCTGCCGAAGCGATGACTAGCTCCATTGCCCAGATTGCAGCAGGGGGCGCGGTGCAGAACGAAGGCGCAGCACGGCTTAATGCTCATCTGGCACGAGTCCATCAGATCACGTCAGCGACGATTAGCCAACGGCAGTTTTTTAAGGGTTTGGAGCATTTCCAAGCGGCATTGGCGCAGTTCCAGTTCAGCCAACCTCAAAGCCCTGAACTCATCAATAGCCTCAAACAACAAATTGAGGATTTTTCAGATCTCTACGACGTATTTATCACCAACGGAACAGCTTCCAACGCTCTGCCAGTTGTCCTTGCTGCACAAGAATTGAACATCAAATTACAAACGCTCATGCAATCCTTACAGATGGTTGACGACCTTGTAGGCAACCATGACGTCGCTGGGAGCGCCGAGGCTCCGCTAACGATCTGGCTGCCCGCACATTTTGATCTGAAAGACTTTGGTCGACGCTTGCTCGCCGTCCAGGCGCTCTACACTGAGCTTTGCATGCTGCTATCAATCTCCGAAAGCGATCATCCGTTGCGCATTTCGAAAATCGAGTCAGGCAGCCTGTGGGTGAAGGTATTTGGAGAGTCGAAAGTGATCGACCTACTCGTATCCTTCGTCAAAGAAACAGCGTCCTGGATGTACAGGAATCACACTACTGAAGGAAAGGTGTCAGCGATGCCTTTGAAAGTCGAAGCGATCGATGCGTTACTCGGACTTTCAACCAGGCTCCAAGCAGCCGGCATCGACACCTCCTCAATGGATGCGCATATTCAGAAGTCTGCGTTCGTAATCGCAAAAGATCTAGGCGTTCTGCTGGACGGGCAAGCAACTATTACCATCAATGACCAAACCATTTCCGCAAGCGCCGATTTCACTCAGGCGCTGGGCAAGCAGTCGGATACTCCTCGTCTAGGGAATCAAGATGCCGAGTCACTGCCTACCTTGCGCTCAGTCCTGCCAGACTGACGGGTCGCAGCTAACACTTCAACTCTGGCTGCTTAGCCTCTCGGTATCGATGCGTTTCCGATACGAAATCGACAAATGCCACGGCAGCTGCTACTGCAAGCCGAGCATGCCTCGGCTGCAGTCCGCGGTGTTGGCCCTCCTTTCCATGCCCGGTACCGTACAACCCTCTTAGCTGCGTAAGGTTGCTAGTTAGCTGGGTAAGATTGCGGAGTACATTCTTGATATTTTCGGCACCCTTGGCTGCATCACTTACGCCATCGGGCACCAGCTGTAAGGCCTTGGTCACCTTCTTCGTCAGGTTGCCAAGATCATCGGCCTTGGTGAACGGAATCTCTCTTATCGTGAGAATGGATTTGCAGCAACTTTCGATGAGCTCTTTAGCAGTCCCGATCGCCAATTCTGGGTCTGATTCGACGGCATACTCCATGCGCTCAATCTGCTTGGCCATCCACCCGGAGCTCAGCGCCTCAACAACTACTCTCGCTCGCATGACAGACCTGCCTGCGTTCGCCTCTGCCGAACCGCTGCTGATCAAGCGGTAGGAAAAGCGCGGGCGACCGGCGATTTGCTGCTCTTGGTACAGCTCCCAGCCGGCGTCATGCAACTGATCGTTGAAGTGCTCAACAAGCTTGATCGCGTCCTCTCGTTGTGGGCGAACGACTGGGTGCACCGTTTCACAGAGAAAGCGGAGAAATGCCTCAGCACTCCCATCAAAGAGGTTGAATCGGGAGTCACTGAAGATCCAGTCATCCTCCCAATCATCGTTGTTATAGCGATGCTGCCAAATGTCGCCGGCGGCATCTTTATAGCGACTATCGGTGGACGGAAGGTTTTCAAGCTCGTACAGCCGACTGAGAAACTCAACATCATTGAGCTCCCCATGCCACTTAATACTCTCCAGACGTAGGCCATCTACAATGTTCTGCCGCACCAATTTCGGCAAACTGGAGGATTTTCCGGATCGCCAATCAGCATGGAACTCACGTGCGGGGATGATCAGCGCTGAGTAAGCATTGTCTTGCTCGTGCTCAGTTACCATCCTCAGTGCAGTCGTGATTTTTTCCTGGATTGTGGTTCGCTTGAGCCCGAGCCTAGCGTACTCCAACGCAGGAATGGTGAAGTGGATGTCCCAGTAGTTGGTTCCACCATTCCAATTGTCGTTGCCCGTCAGCTCTGCTGTCGCGGGATGGCCGCGGACAATCTCAGCAGCCTCATCAGCACCCTCTGCTCGCAAAACGGCATAAACCGTCGCCAAAAGCGGCTCAATTTTAGTTTGCTCCATACGCCCCCCTGTCCATACACCAGAGAGCCATCGTAGCTAGCGCAAGGGGTCACCTGCCATGAAAAAATAGAAGGGTGACAGGAAAGCAAACGCCGGTTGTATCCAAGATCCCGCTCAACGCCTGCTTTGGCTCCAAGCTGCAAACGTGAATGACAGCTACCGACCCTATGTGCCTTTCGCTGCAGGTAGGAGTCGGCCACAAGCGGTCATCCTCGTGAAGAATTAATTGCTCCTCTCTAACCGCACCAGGTCCCACAAAAGAAAGAGAAGCAAGGCTGAAAGGTTGCGTATCTGTCATGGACCGACACGAATCGTATGAGAAACAGGGATGAAGTAACGATTCGACAGACGCTTCAATCAAACTATCCTTGTCGTGGACGCGAAGGTCCGGATTTCTTAGGCATTCAGGTCTTCGCCGCATGTGCATTTGCCCCAGCTTGTAGGAGTGTGCCATGACGGTTTCTATTCAGGCTTTATTCGTTACCCCAGCTATCGCAATAGCCCGTCTTGGC
Source organism: Pseudomonas sp. TJI-51 (assembly GCF_000190455.2). NCBI lineage: Bacteria > Pseudomonadati > Pseudomonadota > Gammaproteobacteria > Pseudomonadales > Pseudomonadaceae > Pseudomonas > Pseudomonas sp. TJI-51. The sequence continues at coordinate 6,337 of NZ_AEWE02000079.1, read as the reverse complement.
GGCAGCACGACGCCACTCCATGCCTACGACTGGGGCGATACCCAACAACTTCGCGTAGCTGCCGAAACGGAAGTGACACCAAGTTGGACGCTCGCTGTCCAACCCGACGGATCGGTAACCCCCTTCCTCCCACAGTCGATCGCTTTTCGAGATGGAGATCTCATTCGACCAGTGGCGCCTTTTTTTGAAATATGGGCAAGACTTGGCGAGCCTGAAAGCGAGCCTACAACCTGGACAGAGATGCCTCTGACCACTGAGCTGCTAGCCAACGACGGACTGTCACTCAGTTCACTGCAACTAGCTGTCACTGCGCGCAACCTTAAGGCTGCTCGACGTTCGGGAAATTCGGCGCATGCCTTCGGTAACTGGCAACCACTAGTAATCCAAGGCAACGACTTCAAGGTGCGAAGGGTAGAGGGACAAAGCCCGCCTAGCGTAACGGAGCCTATGATCCCAGCTGGCCGTCACATTCCTCTTGGCACCGTGCAGATGCTGCGCAGCACGCCACAGCCCATCAGCCAGCCTTGGTCCGATACAGTTCGTGTTGACACCATCCGCTTTCGCTACACGCCAGCAATCGGTACCTTCTATGGCCCCCCCGAGGCCGCGGATGCACAGCCATCACTTGGGCGACTCGCACCTGCTGTGCCCAGTCTCAATGCGTTTCTCAATCCTGCAGGCGGCTGGCGAGGGACGTCGACTAGTAACCTCGTCGAGCCTGGAGACACTTATGATCTCATCGATCAAACCAGCAACACATTGGGACCTTCTCTCGGCGTCGTTGATGATACGTGCGAAGTGCATTTTGAGGTCAGATTGGAAGTTGGGGCTGGTCGTGCTCTGACCGCACGCTCCGTCGCATTCGTCTCTCCACCCGACTTCGCACCTGATTGCCGGCCGTTTCTTTCTATCGCCGACGAACTAAATGACCGTGACGGAATGATTGCCCTCCGCAACTCAGCTCTCACCGGAGTCACGCTGACAGAGTGGGTGGAGGATCTCTTTGAGCGGATTTACGAGACCGTGTCGCTTTTCAACATTGATCACTATCGCAGTCAGCGAGCAGCATCGCGTCAACCGCCCGATTGGACCCCGGGTTCGTTACCAACAGATAAGCTGCAGACTGTTGATATCGACAAAGGAGAGAGGACGGAACCCACACGAGCGATGGGGGGGCGTGACGCGCTGCGCTCTCAGATCTACCACTTGCCAGGCGCCACCACCGATGATCCGCTGCCGCTTAGCCAGCATGCCCGAATGCGTCATCGAGCGCTTTCCGATATCCAGAATCTTATAGCGCTCGTTGCCCAAGACGCCCTTTCCGGTCGCAATCGAGTGCGGGATATCGTTCGAGCGCCGTTTGAGGTAGAAAGCTTCGAGAACGCTCTTGCCACCTCGATGCGCATGCCGCCATTCATGCGGCAGTCGAATGCGTTGCCTCTCACTCTCGCTTCTTGGCAGTACGAGCTTCTGATGCGCTGGATTGAGGAAACCCGCCAACGCGCGCTCTCCGGCCCCGCCGTTACGCTGGCGAAGCTGGTAAGGCGGGCTCGATCTAGGACTCTCTCTGCCTCAGCTTCCTCACGGCGTGCCGCTGTGCTTGCAATGATCGACGCCGCGGAGGTTCGCTAATGCAGATTATCGCCAGGGTTGCTGGGGTTGCTTCGGCAACTCTCTACAAGCGTTTTCGATCCGCTCAGGGAGAGCATCTTCTAGTAGTACCCCACTCGCGTTTGTATGATCTGCCACCAGATGTAGCAGCAGATCTTGACACCCATCCAGAGGAAATCCATCGTCTCGCAAGCTACCTGGGCGAAACGAGTACTGATGAGGCTGAGCTAGACCTCGTCGTTGAGACACCGCCTCAGAACCTGTCCCTCAATGTTAGTTCTGCGTGCAATCTAGCGTGCGCATATTGTTATGCTGATCGCGGATCGTTTGGTGGAAAGCAAGTCGAGCGCATGCAATATGCGACGGCAATATCAGCTGTCGACCGGCTACTCAATGGAGCGGATCCGGCGCGTCCGGTAACCATCGGATTCCTTGGAGGAGAGCCGCTGCTCAACCGTGAGCTTGTGCATAACGTGGTGGAGTATGCGAGTCGGGCCGGTGTCAAGCGTGGTATCGACGTGCGCTTCTCGATTACTACAAACGGCACTATTCTCTCTCAGGCCGACATTGATCTGATGCGCACACATCGTTTCGCGGTCACCATTAGCATAGACGGCGGGGCAACAATCCAAGATGCACAGCGCCCCGATAGTCGGGGCCGCGGCACCTTTGGGCGTCTTGCTGAGCGGATCTCCCCTCTCGTTACCGAACCGGGCCTAGCGCAGGTGGCCGCGCGCATGACAGTTAGTGGTGATGCGTTCAACTTAGGGGAACGCTTCGATGCTATCTGGGCTATCGGTTTCCGTGAGGCAGGTGTCGCCCCCCTACGTACCGCAGCCGACGGCTCAAACCTCAGCGAGTTGGGCTGGCCGATTTATCTCGAGGAGTTAATTGCCGTTTCGCGCCGTGAACTGGCTCGTGCCCGAATCGGCGAAACAATCCGACTGACCAATTTAGCGGTCGCGCTTAAGCAGATTCACTCGGGTGCGAGCTCACCATATCCATGTGGAGCTGGTGGTGGCTACTTCTCTGTCGCCGCAGACGGGCGCTGGTATGCCTGCCATAGAGCTATCGGAGACGACAACTTCGTAGTGGGTAACACACAAAGCCTCTCGAGGGAGCGCCGAAATGCCTTTCTCATTGAACGACACGTACATACACAGACCCCCTGTAACAACTGTTGGGCTCGCTATCTTTGTTCGGGAGGTTGTCACCAGGAGGCACGAGCAAGGAAGACGGCTGGTTGTGACTTCATTCGCGACTGGCTGGAATTCTGTCTAGCCTCCTATTGCGAGCTCCTTGCATACCGTCCTGCATATTTCAATCCTTCACACCTCACATCTGCGAGGCCCTTATGAGCGGCTCTAACACCACAAAAATTGTCGCCCGTAATGTCGCTGCCATCCGCCGTTTTGGCGAGCAGAGCCGTATAACTGAGATAATTGCGGGCAACCCCGCGGCTACCCGACTTGAATCTGGCGTCGGAAACTGTTTCCCGGGGCTTGAATGCGACCTGCGCAATCTCGAACGCCGCTTCTTTCCCTTCATGCAGGTTGAGGCGATCGGCAACATTCTCTTGGTCGCAGATATCAATATTGACGATGTTGATAGGGCGAGAGCATCTGAAGCCATCACGCTTGCAGACGCTGTCGTATATCAGGCGCTAGCCGAGGATATAGCTGCAGCACGCCTTGTGCTCATAGCACGGATTGCCGGTACATTTGGTCTGCTCGGACGGCAGGAGTTCGATCTTGAGCTCATCGAAATAGATGGCCAGCCTGCTGTCGAAGGGGACCTCAATGGAAGCAGCGAAGGCCCAGACCGGCGCCCCAGCGATGCTTGGACAGCTGTCCGCCTGCTCACCGAGGGCTCCGATGTTACCCTTACGTTCCGTCGCCAAGGGGCGGCCGAGCAGCTCAAACTTACGGCGCCTCGCGCTCGTTATCTTGATGATAATGGGGCATTGTCAGCCGCTTTTCTTCCTGGTGAATTGACACAGTCGCTGTGCAGTCCATGGACTCACGACTTTCGTGATTGTGGTTGTTTCTACTGGGCTTCGAATCATCCTGATATCGCGCAGCCGATACTGCCGAGTAGCGGTGCATCGGACCAGTCTTGGGATCGAGACGTACCCTGGCAGCGACGCAATCGCATCATCGGCATAGAACCTCCACCACCGGCGACGGCTGCGAGCGCAGCACCCATTGAGCTAAGGCACTACGAGATCAACAATCGCTGGCAGGAGCTGCACTTTGTCGTCGGGCGACGCGAGGTCACCGCCCCTTACTTGCCCCGCGGGCCCGAGCAGGCGGAGTCCTTCCCGAGCCTTACGGTGCTCCTTGAACACCTGCGCTACGCCGCCGGCGTTGAACTCGCGGTGGCGCAGGAGTATCTGTCCGCTGCTTATTCCCTAAAATTGCCTAGCGACCCAAGCATCGACGGCAATGCAGAGCTACGAGACACTATCCGAGCCACTCGCTCCGAGCTGATGCGCATTGCCATCGGCGAGATGCGCCACACCCGAGCAGTGAACGATGTTATCCGTGGCCTAATGGCACCTGGCACGTTCCAGCCTGCCCTTCGCGTTGCAAGCCGAGTTCCGGGTGCCGCCGGTAAATTTCGAGATGTAGTAATGCGGGCGGCCACACGCACGACAATCAGCGACTTCATCGATATCGAGGCGCCGTCAGCTGGCGTCGACGGCCTATACGGTCGAATTCTTGCGACACTGGTTAATCCGCCCGCCGACGTAGCACCAGTTGTGACAGACGAGTGGTGTGAGTCAATACGCTCCATCATCGCGGAGGGCGAGGACCACTTCGAAACCTTTCTTGACATACAGGAGTGGCTTGCCGACCACAAGGAGTCCGACTATCTGCGCTCCGTCAGTCCGTCCCACCCCCCCGCTGACGATGCTGCAAACCAGCAGTTGCAAGCGGCATACAAGGACATGCTTACCAACTTGCGGGATGGCTACCGCAAAGGCCGTTTCCTCGGCGCGACTGAGGTCAACACAGCACGCTCTCGTATGGTTGAGCCCAACGGCCTTAATATATTGGCGGACGCAGTGGCGGAGAAAGGTTTCCTTGTCGTGTTCGAGGCACCGGGAGGGGCGGAGTTCGTCCCGCTCGAACCCCCCTCGCTCACTTGATCATGCTCGAGTTGATAAATTTTGCCACGAGAGCATCAGGCTAGACCTCCTCTGACCATTCTCGGGGCAGGGCCGGTGGGACTTGCTGCAGCACTCTATGCCCGGCAGCTTGGACTCGCGGTCGAAATTCTGACCGATCGACTACCGGCACATGAGGATCGATGCAGGTTAGAGGTCATACCAGCTCAGATAATCGGGCTGCTCGTGGAGTTTGGGATACATCCGCGCGCGTTTGGGGTCGAGCGAATGCATGAGAGGCGATTGACGCAGTGGCGGTCGCGTGACGTTATCGTCAGCAAGGCTCCGCCTTCCGCACACGTCTCCCGTCCGGCGCTCGACCTAGCCCTCCTCGGTCTCGCAGAGAGTAAAGGCGTGCGAATTCGCCCGGTCGGCAACTCTGCGGCTATCATGGTTGGTGATGCTGTCGATGCAGGCACACTCGTTCTCGATGCAACCGGTCGCTCAGCCACTACCGCCCTCTGTATAGCCCGACCCAAGGTTCCACTTGTTTCTCGGACCTTCATACAGTCTACCGGGGGTACCTCATGCCCTGATGGGTTCGCCATCGCAGCAGGCTGCGACGGCTATGTATACCGTCTTTGCAATTCGCAGCAAGACATTCTTGGTGTTGTCGGGCATGGCGGTCTTTTGCGCGGCAGTGCTCGGAACGTCGTCGAAAGCATTCATTCCTTTGCACCCTGGATCACCGCTGGGCTCAACACTGACCGCCTAGAACCCGGCAGTGCTGGGGCGGCATCGTTGCAGTGGTGTGTAACGGCTACCGAAGGTGTCCAGCCCATCGGTGACGCCCGCATTGCCCGTGATGCGCTGGCCTCACAGGGACTCGCGATTGGCTTCACTGAGGCCCTGCGGGTGGTGTCGGCAGTGGCCGCTCAAAAGGCCGTAGACTTAAGCATGACCACAGCGCAGCTCGCACAACATCGACGTAGAGTTGGCGATCTAATTATCGAGAGCCCGTTCTCGTTGTCGCCTGAATGGAGGCAGTATCTCGCGTTCCTGCAAGTGTAGTGAGAGGATTGATGCGAGTCGGTACTTTTATCACTAGGGGGGCGGCCCAAAACTATGGCGTCGCCAATGGCCACCTTTGGCGGTTAGCTGCCCATTTTGAAGGGAAGCTATTGGTCAATTCCGAGCCGATCAAGATGTACCCGTGCGCTGGTCAAATCCGATGCAAACGGCTGTTCAAGTCGAATGCAAATAGCTGGTCTAATCAGTGCAATGGAAACTATCTCTGGCTCGCATTCTGGACCGTTTTAATTGCAGTTGTACCGATTTAAATCCAGAAATTCAGCTGCATGCGAAGAGGTGCACGTTCGCCAGAAAAATTTAGACCATCCTCCTGAGTAGTATTAGTCACAAGCCCGGGTTTCGCCCCCTTCGGGGGCTCTAAGTGTGGGCTTGAATTCCTCACGAATCGGGCGTACTAATTTTTTATGTTGTGACAACCTTTATTGTTTTCATCGGAGACACTATTTTGAGTTTTTGGTTGTTTGTGACGACCTTTATTGTTTTTTGAGTGCTGACACTCCGTTGGACTGAATCGCCCCTGGTTTC
>NZ_AEWE02000078.1:0-32214 GCF_000190455.2 Pseudomonas sp. TJI-51 | reverse complement strand
CGTTCTTCACGTGGTGCACGTTCTTCGCGTGGCTGGCGCTCGGCACGCTCTTCACGCGGCTTGCGCTCTTCGTCGCGGCGGCCATTGCGGTTGCGGCTTTGCTGGCGGCCGTTGCGGCGTTCTTCGTTGCGTGGGCTGCGCTCGGCGGCCGGTTTCTCGGCGGCAGGGGCGACCGGGGCAGCGGCAGGCTCGTCCTTGCCGGCGAACAGGCTGACCAGCGACTTGACCAGGCCCTTGAACAGGCTTGGCTCCGGCGCGCTCGGCGCGGCGGCGGCCGGTACCGGTGCATTGGCGCGGGCCGGGGCAGTTTTCACGGCCGCTTCCTGGCGAACCAGGGTACGGGTGGCAGTCGGTTGTGGTGCTTCTTCGGTTTCGCTGGCGGCGATTTCGTAGCTGGACTGGTTGTTCAGCACTTCCGGGTTGTCGTCGCGCAGGCGCTGGACTTCGAAGTGCGGGGTTTCCAGGTGATCGTTCGGCAGGATGATGATGCGCGCACGGGTGCGCAGCTCGATCTTGGTGATGGAATTACGCTTTTCGTTGAGCAGGAACGCTGCTACCGGGATTGGCACCTGGGCACGCACTTCGGCGGTGCGGTCTTTCAGGGCTTCTTCTTCGATCAGGCGCAGGATGGCCAGCGACAGCGACTCGACGTCACGGATGATGCCGGTGCCGGAGCAACGTGGGCAGACGATGCCGCTGCTTTCACCCAGCGATGGGCGCAGGCGCTGACGGGACATTTCCAGCAGGCCAAAGCGCGAGATGCGCCCAACCTGCACGCGGGCGCGGTCGGCTTCCAGGCACTCACGCACGCGCTCTTCGACGGCGCGCTGGTTCTTGGCCGGGGTCATGTCGATGAAGTCGATGACGATCAGGCCGCCGATGTCACGCAGGCGCAACTGGCGGGCGATTTCCTCGGCCGCTTCCAGGTTGGTCTGCAGGGCGGTTTCTTCGATGTCGCTGCCTTTGGTGGCGCGCGCCGAGTTGATGTCGATGGACACCAGGGCTTCGGTCGGGTCGATCACGATCGAGCCACCGGACGGCAGGTCGACCACGCGCTGGAAGGCGGTTTCGATCTGGCTTTCGATCTGGAAGCGGTTGAACAGCGGCACGCTGTCTTCGTAGAGCTTGACCTTGCTGGCGTACTGCGGCATCACCTGGCGGATGAAGGTCAGGGCTTCTTCCTGGGCGTCGATGCTGTCGATCAATACTTCGCCGATGTCCTGGCGCAGGTAGTCGCGGATGGCGCGGATGATGACGTTGCTTTCCTGGTAGATCAGGAACGGCGCGGCGCGGTCCAGGGACGCTTCCTTGATGGCGGTCCACAATTGCAGCAGGTAGTCCAGGTCCCACTGCATTTCTTCGCTGCTGCGGCCCAGGCCGGCGGTGCGCACGATCAGGCCCATGTCGCCCGGTACGGTCAGGCCGTTCAGGGCTTCGCGCAGTTCGTTGCGCTCTTCGCCTTCGATGCGGCGCGAGATGCCACCGGCGCGCGGGTTGTTGGGCATCAGTACCAGGTAGCGGCCGGCCAGGCTGATGAAGGTGGTGAGGGCGGCACCTTTGTTGCCACGCTCTTCCTTCTCGACCTGAACGATGACTTCCTGGCCTTCGCTGAGCACTTCCTTGATGTTCACCCGGCCTTCCGGGGTTTTCTTGAAGTATTCGCGGGAGATTTCTTTCAGCGGCAGGAAGCCGTGACGTTCGGAACCGAAGTCGACGAAAGCGGCTTCGAGGCTGGGTTCGATGCGGGTGATCTTGCCTTTGTAGATGTTGGCCTTTTTCTGCTCACGCGCGCCGGACTCGATGTCCAGGTCGTAGAGACGTTGGCCGTCCACCAGGGCTACACGCAACTCTTCGGGTTGAGTTGCGTTAATCAGCATTCTTTTCATGTTGTACCGTCGGTTTCCGGGCTGCCGGAAACGGCGTTCGGCACACACGACGTCTCATGGTCGGTGCCAAGGTGCGCAAAGGGTGGCCGGGCCACCCCCGTGTCGAGCAACGTTCGGCACCAGCCGGTTGCCCAGCCTGCCGTTGTCGCGACGACGCGTCCTGTTTGCTGCGGTGCCAACAAGGCCCCGGTGGCTTCGAATGGGTATCCGAATCAACCAAGCGGGCCTTGTGCACTCAGTCAGGAGGAGGAATCAACCGTCAGCCGTGGACGCCCGGGGGCATCTGTTCAGGACCTTATCCGCTCACCAGCCTTCAATCGGCTGCTGGCCGGACGCGGTGCTACACGGTCCGAGGGCTGTGCATCTCCACCCTGCACGTATCCCTGATAATTCGGGTGCTGCCGCGCGCTGAATCCGCAACGGGTTGCATTTTTCGCCAGCTTCGAATGGGAAGCTGACGCCATTACATGTCCAAGGCTGTTGTTTCCGGAGCATTCGCCTTGCGTTGCGTGGAAGCGACGGGGCGGGCAGAGCTACAACGAAAAGAATCGGGTAAGCAGGTGAACAACCACACTTGTCGTTTTTTTCGGTCTTCTCTACACAGCGCTGGTGGCGATTCCAGGCAATTCGGTAAACTGGCGAAAACCCCGTAGGACGGCCTCGCGTCCTGGAGAATTGCGTAGGTCAGCAACCGGCTCAGGGCCTGGTTTTGCTGGCCTGCCACTTTTGGCGGCGTTCGCGACTATAGCAGCAATGATTAAGTGCTTCAATTCCATAAAAAATTGTTATGATTCCCGCCATGACGACCAATACCCCTCCGACTTCCGGCGTACAGCTGATCGAAGTCGCGCCGGAGCTTGCCGGCCAACGCATCGACAATTTCCTCATCACGGCGCTCAAGGGCGTGCCCAAGACCCTGGTCTACCGCATCCTGCGCAAGGGTGAGGTGCGGGTCAACAAGGGCCGCGTGAAACCCGAGTACAAGATCCAGGCCGGCGATATCGTGCGGGTGCCGCCCGTCCGCCTGCCGGAGCGCGACGAGCCGGCACCGGTCGCCCAGGGGCTGTTGCAGCGCCTGGAGGCGGCCATCGTCTATGAAGACAAGGCGCTGATCGTGATGAACAAGCCGGCCGGCATCGCCGTGCATGGCGGTAGTGGCCTGAGCTTCGGCGTGATCGAGGCGCTGCGCCAGCTGCGCCCTGACGCCAAGGAGCTGGAGCTGGTGCACCGCCTGGACCGCGACACCTCCGGCCTGCTGATGATCGCCAAGAAGCGCAGCATGTTGCGCCACCTGCATGCGGCGCTGCGCGGTGATGGCGTGGACAAGCGCTACATGGCATTGGTGCGGGGCCACTGGCCCACGGCCAAGAAACAGGTCAACGCGCCCCTGCTCAAAAGCAACCTGCGCTCGGGCGAGCGTATGGTCGAGGTGAACGATGAGGGCAAGGAGGCGCTGACCCTGTTCCGCGTGCTGCGTCGCTTCGGCGATTTCGCCACCATTGTCGAGGCGCGGCCGATCACCGGGCGTACCCACCAGATTCGCGTGCATACCCTGCATGCCGGGCACATGATCGCCGGCGACAACAAATACGGCGACGAAGATTTCAGCCGCGAAATTCGCGAGTTGGGTGGCAAGCGCCTGTTCCTGCACGCCTACGCGCTGACCGTGCCGCTGCCGGACGGTGGCGAGCTCAAGCTTGAAGCGCCGGTGGACGAAGTCTGGGCCAAGACTGTGGAGCGGCTGAGTGCGCCGTGACCTATGAAAAAAGCTTATGAACTGCTGATCTTCGACTGGGACGGCACGCTGGCCGACTCCGTAGGGCGCATCGTCGAGTCCATGAACGCGGCTGCCGTGCGTGCCGGTGCGGCGCAAAGCAGTGATGATGCGATCAAGGGCATCATCGGCCTGGCCCTGGACGAGGCCATCCATACCCTGTACCCGCACCTGGAGCCCGTTCAGGTCGAAAGCTTCCGTCAGCACTACGCTGATATCTACACCGCCCTGGATCAGCAGCCTTCGCCGCTGTTCGAGGGGGTGAGCGAGTCGCTGGACGCCTTCCGCGCCGAGGGTTACCGCCTGGCGGTGGCCACCGGCAAGGCCCGTCGCGGCCTCGATCGGGTGCTCAAGGCCAACGGCTGGCAGGCGTTTTTCGACATTACCCGCGCCGCTGATGAAACCCGTGGCAAGCCACACCCGCTGATGCTCGAGGAAATTCTCGGCCATTGTGGTGTAGAACCGCAGCGTGCGCTGATGGTCGGAGATTCGGCATTCGACCTGCAAATGGCCAGCAATGCCGGCATGCATTCGGTGGCCGTGGGCTATGGTGCCATGTCGTTACAGGCGCTGGCCGAGTTCGGCCCGCAGGTTTGCATCGAGCATTTTTCCCAGCTGCGCGAGTGGTTGGCTGGGGCCGCAATTCCACTTCCAAGGTAGGTGAGCATGGCAGACGAATGGAAAGCCCCCGAGGCCGAGCCCGGGGAGCGCGAAGAGCGCAAGAGCTGGCAACTGCTGGAAAAGACCCTGTTGGCCAGTGTGCAGGAGCAGCGCCGCTCACGGCGCTGGGGTATTTTTTTCAAGCTGCTGACCTTCGTTTACCTGTTCGGCATCCTGGCGCTGTTCTCGCCGCTGATGGATATGGACAAGGCGGCCTCGCGCGGTGCCAGCCATACCGCACTGGTCGAGGTGCGTGGCGTGATTGCCGACCAGGAGGCGGCGAGCGCAGACAATATCGTCAAGAGCCTGCGTGAGGCCTTCAAAGACAGCAAGACCAAGGCGGTGGTAATGCGCATCAACAGCCCGGGTGGCAGCCCGGTGCAGGCCGGTTACGTGTACGACGAAATCCGCCGCCTGCGTGCCGAATACCCGGCCATCAAGCTGTACGCGGTAATTGCCGACCTGGGGGCGTCCGGTGCCTACTACATTGCCAGTGCGGCAGACGAGATCTACGCCGACAAGGCCAGCCTGGTGGGGTCCATCGGGGTAACGGCGGCCGGCTATGGCTTCGTCGGCACCATGGAAAAGCTGGGTGTCGAGCGCCGCGCCTACACCTCGGGTGAGCACAAGGCGTTCCTTGACCCGTTCTCGCCGGAAAAGCCCGAGGAGACGCGGTTCTGGCAAGGGGTGCTGGACACCACGCACAACCAGTTCATCGCCATGGTCAAGCAGGGCCGCGGCGAGCGCCTGAAAGACAAGGAGCACCCGGAGCTGTTCAGTGGCCTGGTGTGGTCGGGTGAACAAGCCAAGGCGCTGGGGCTGGTGGATGGGCTGGGCAGTGCCAGCTATGTGGCGCGTGAGATCGTGGGTGAGAAGGAGTTGGTGGACTTCACCGTGCAGGAATCGCCGTTTGACCGCTTCTCCAAGCGGGTCGGGGCCAGTGTGGCTGAGCACCTGGCCATGTGGATGGGCTTCCAGGGGCCACAGCTGCGCTGATAGCCTGTTCTGGCCCCATCGCCGGCTTGCCGGCGATGGGCCGCAAAGCGGCCCCAGGCCCTCAAGGAATCACCACCCCTTCCTTGGTCAGCATGTCCACCAGCCGAATCAACGGTAGCCCGATCAGGCTGGTGGCGTCGCAGCCATGGGTGCTCTGAAACAAACTCACCCCCAACCCCTCCGCCTTGAAGCTGCCAGCGCAGTCCAGCGGCTGCTCCGCCGCGACATAGCGCTCCACCTGCTCGCGGCTCAGTTCGCGCAAGGTCACGGTAAACGGTATGCAATCGACCTGGCATTGCCCGGTGGCGCTGTTGAGCAGCGCCAGCCCGGTCAGGAAGCACACCTGCTGCCCGCTGCACGCCAGCAGTTGTTCGCAGGCGCGCTCGAAGGTCTTCGGCTTGCCCAGCACCTGTTCGCCCAGCACCGCCACCTGGTCCGAGCCGATGATCAGGTGCCCGGGGTGGTTGCCCGCCAGTGCCTCGGCCTTCTGCCTGGCCAGGCGCTGCACCAGCTCTGGCGCTGGTTCGCCGGCCTGGCGCTGCTCGTCTATGTCGGGGCTTGCCCAGGTGAAAGGCAGTTGCAGGCGGGCGAGCAGTTCGCGGCGATAGGCAGAGCTGGAAGCCAGTAACAGAGGAAGCATGGTAGACTCCTGATTCAGTTGAACAAATTCTATCACGCACGATGCCGCCTAATTTCCTTTGACAGGGGCGGGGGGCATCCCTATTATGCTGCGCCTATGTTGAATGACCCGATTCCACCTCACGTTGACCCGCGCAAATTAGCCGATCGTAGCGTAACCCTTAACGGTTCGCTGCCGCTCGCTGATTTGGAAAGACTCTGCGACCCGCTTTCCGACAATGTCGGTACGGTGCAGGCGAAGTTCGATTTTGAACGAGATGAACAGCACGTGGTGGTTATCCACAGCGAGCTGGACGTCGAAGTCAAAATGGTTTGCCAGCGTTGTCTTGAGCTGGTCACCCTGCCGATCCATAGCGAATGCACTTACGCTGTGGTGAAGGAGGGTGCGAATACCCAGTCGTTGCCGAAAGGCTATGACGTGCTGGAACTGGGCGAAGATCCTTTGGATCTGCAGGCATTGATCGAGGAGGAGCTTCTGCTCGCCCTGCCAATCGTGCCTGCTCATCATCCGGAAGAATGCCAGCAGCCGGCGGGCGCAGACGAGCCCGAATCGAGCAAGGACGAGGTATCGCGGTCCAACCCGTTCAGTGTTTTGGCGCAGTTAAAGCGTGACCCAAACGTTTAGGAGTTAATCAATTATGGCTGTTCAGCAGAACAAAAAATCCCGCTCTGCCCGTGACATGCGCCGTTCGCACGACGCTCTGTCGGAAAACGCGCTGTCGGTAGACAAGTCCACCGGTGAAGTCCACCTGCGCCACCACGTTTCGCCAGAAGGCGTATACCGTGGTCGCAAAGTGGTCGACAAGGGCGCTGACGAGTAATCCTTGTCCGCTCAGGTCATCGCGATCGACGCAATGGGCGGGGACTTCGGTCCCCGCAGCATTGTTCAGGCTAGCATTGCCTGCCTTTCCGCTACCCCCTCGTTGCACCTGACCCTCGTCGGTCAACCCTCCCTCCTGGAAGATCTTGTCAGCGGCCTTGCGGCTGCGGATCGCGCGCGCCTGCAAATCGTCGCCGCCAGTGAAGTGGTCGGCATGGACGAGCGGCCATCCCAGGTGCTGCGTGGCAAGCCGGACTCGTCCATGCGCATCGCCCTGGAACTGGTGCGTGATGGCAAGGCCCAGGCCTGCGTCAGTGCCGGCAACACCGGCGCGCTGATGGCGTTGTCACGCTTCGTGCTCAAGACCCTGCCGGGTATCGACCGCCCGGCCATGGTGGCGGCGATCCCGACCCAGGCCGGTTACTGCCAGTTGCTCGACCTGGGTGCCAATGTCGATTGCAGTGCCGAAAACCTGTACCAGTTCGCCGTGATGGGGTCGGTGGCCGCCCAGGCCCTGGGTGTTCACCGCCCGCGCGTGGCGTTGCTGAACATCGGTACCGAGGACATCAAGGGCAACCAGCAGGTCAAGCTGGCGGCAAGCCTGTTGCACAATGCCCGCGGGCTCAACTATGTGGGCTTTGTCGAAGGTGACGGGCTGTACCGTGGCGAGGCGGATGTGGTGGTGTGCGACGGCTTCGTTGGCAATATCCTGCTCAAGTCCAGCGAGGGCCTGGCCACCATGATCGGTGCGCGGATCGAGCAATTGTTCAAGGGCGGGTTGCTGGCGCGGGCCGCTGGAGCCGTGGCCATGCCCCTGCTCAAGCGCCTGCAGGCCGACCTGGCGCCGGCGCGGCACAATGGCGCGAGTTTCCTGGGTTTGCAGGGTATCGTCATCAAGAGCCATGGCTCCGCAGGCGTTCAGGGGTTCCAGAGTGCCATCCAGCGGGCGTTGATCGAGATTCAGGAGAATCTGCCGCAGCGTTTGCACGGGCGTTTGGAGGACCTGCTGCTTTAGCCTGCGACGGGCCCGAGCAGGCAAACAAAGACCTTAGGCATATCACCGATGAAGTGCTTAAATGTGACCGCTTGGTCTGCGTCTTCATCCAAGCTTTCAGATTCCGCGCCTGGCCCAAGGCCTGGCGTACCCTATCCGACGACAAGATCATAAGGGCTTGTTCAATGTCTGCATCTCTCGCATTCGTCTTTCCCGGTCAAGGTTCCCAGTCGCTGGGCATGCTCGCCGAGCTCGGCGCCGAGAAGCCAGTGATCATCGAAACCTTCAAGGAAGCTTCTGCAGCACTCGGTTACGACCTGTGGAAGCTGGTTCAGGAAGGTCCGGAAGAGCAACTCAACCAGACTGACAAGACGCAGCCGGCGATCCTCACCGCGTCCATCGCGTTGTGGCGTCTGTGGCTGGAAGAGGGCGGTGCCACGCCAGCTTTCGTGTCCGGTCATAGCCTGGGTGAATACAGCGCCCTGGTCGCTGCCGGCAGCATCAGCCTGAAAGACGCTGTGCGCCTGGTCGAGCGCCGTGGCCAGCTGATGCAGGAAGCGGTACCTGCCGGGCACGGGGCCATGGCCGCCATTCTCGGCCTGGACGACGCTGTGGTCGTGGAGCTCTGCGCCGAAGCGGCTGAAGATGAAGTGGTCAGTGCCGTCAACTTCAACTCGCCAGGGCAGGTGGTCATCGCCGGCAACAAGGCGGCGGTCGACCGCGCCATGGAGCTGTGCAAGGCCAAAGGCGCCAAGCGCGCCCTGCCGCTGGCCGTCAGCGTGCCTTCGCACTGCGCCCTGATGAAGCCGGCTGCCGAGCGCTTTGCCGATGCGGTCAACGCCATCGAGTGGAAGGCCCCGCAGATCCCGGTGGTGCAGAACGTCACCGCCGCCATCGCGGCCGACCTCGATGCCCTCAAGCAGGACCTGCTGGCGCAGCTGTACCAGCCGGTACGCTGGGTTGAGTGCGTGCAGGCCCTGGCGGCCAATGGTGCAGTCAATCTGGTCGAGTGCGGCCCGGGCAAAGTCCTGGCTGGCCTGAACAAGCGTTGCGCCGATGGCGTGACCACTTACAACCTCAATACCCCTGACGCCGTTGCCGCCACCCGCGCGGCACTGGCCTGAATTGGAGAAGCTTGCATGAGCCTGCAAGGTAAAGTTGCACTGGTCACTGGCGCCAGCCGTGGCATTGGCCAGGCCATCGCCCTGGAACTGGGCCGCCAGGGCGCAACCGTGATTGGTACCGCCACTTCGGCCTCCGGCGCCGAGCGTATCGCCGCCACCCTCAAAGAGCACGGTATCACCGGCACCGGCATGGAACTGAACGTGACCAGCGCCGAGTCGGTTGACGCGGTACTGGCTGCCATTGGTGAGCAGTTCGGCGCCCCGGCCATTCTGGTCAACAACGCCGGCATCACCCGGGACAACCTCATGCTGCGCATGAAAGACGACGAATGGTTCGACGTGATCGACACCAACCTGAACAGCCTCTACCGTCTGTCCAAGGGTGTGCTGCGTGGCATGACCAAGGCTCGTTGGGGTCGTATCATCAGCATCGGCTCGGTCGTCGGTGCCATGGGTAACGCTGGCCAGGCCAACTATGCGGCTGCCAAGGCCGGGCTGGAAGGCTTCAGCCGCGCCCTGGCGCGTGAAGTCGGTTCGCGTGGCATTACCGTCAACTCGGTGACCCCTGGTTTCATCGATACCGACATGACCCGCGAACTGCCTGAAGCGCAGCGCGAAGCCCTGCAAACCCAGATTCCACTGGGCCGCCTGGGGCAGGCCGACGAAATTGCCAAGGTGGTTTCGTTCCTGGCTTCGGACGGTGCAGCCTATGTAACCGGCGCAACCGTGCCGGTCAACGGCGGGATGTACATGTAACCCTGCAACTCAATGTGACGGATTTCGTGAAAAAAGAGTCATACTGCGAGCCTAAAATCCGTTATAAAGCTGCAATCAGATTCCAGACAGCGGGTGCGATGACTAGCCTGAAGGCAGGTTCAGCTTGAAAAGCGAACGTCTTTCTATAAAATTAGCCACCGGCCAGCTGCCTGCATATATCCATTAGGAGTGAAAACTAGGTATGAGCACCATCGAAGAACGCGTCAAGAAAATCGTCGCCGAGCAACTGGGCGTCAAGGAAGAAGAAGTGACTGCTGAGAAGTCCTTCGTCGATGACCTGGGTGCCGATTCGCTTGACACCGTTGAACTGGTGATGGCTCTGGAAGAGGAATTCGAGACCGAAATCCCTGACGAAGAAGCCGAGAAGATCACTACCGTTCAAGCTGCTATCGACTACGTCAAGAACCACCAGGCTTAAGACGTTACAGTCGACGCTACTTGTCGGGGAAAACCGCACTGCCTTCGCTGGCGTGCGGTTTTTTCTTTGCGAGCGCCGCGTATTGCCCGGGCCGCCTCGTTCACCGCGCACCAAGAGCCTGTTGCCATTTCATTCCAGCGCTTGAATGCAATGCCAAGAGACTCTGTTATTAGAAAAGGAGAGTACTGTGTCGCGTAGACGCGTCGTGGTCACCGGTATGGGTATGCTGTCGCCACTGGGTACCGATGTACCGAGCACCTGGCAGGGCATTCTGGCTGGCCGCAGTGGCATTGGTCCGATCGAACACACGGACCTGTCTGCCTACTCCACCCGTTTTGGCGGCTCGGTGAAAGGCTTCGAGGTGGAGCAGTACCTGTCGGCCAAAGAGGCCCGCAAGCTCGACCTGTTCATCCAGTACGGCCTGGCGGCCGGGTTCCAGGCGGTGCGTAATGCCGGCCTGGAGGTCACCGACGCCAACCGCGAGCGCATCGGCGTGGCCATGGGGTCGGGGATCGGTGGCCTGACCAACATCGAAGAAACCAGCCGCACCCTGCATGACTCGGGGCCGCGTCGCATTTCGCCATTCTTCGTGCCGGGCTCGATCATCAACATGATCTCGGGTTTCCTGTCGATCCACCTGGGCCTGCAGGGCCCCAACTACGCCATTGCCACTGCCTGCACCACGGGCACCCATTGCATCGGCATGGCCGCGCGCAATATCGCCTACGGTGAAGCCGACGTAATGATTGCCGGCGGCGCCGAAATGGCCGCGTGCGGGCTGGGCATGGGTGGCTTCGGTGCATCGCGCGCGCTGTCCACCCGCAACGACGAGCCTGCCCGCGCCAGCCGCCCTTGGGACAAAGGTCGCGACGGTTTCGTGCTGTCCGACGGTGCCGGTGCCTTGGTGCTCGAAGAACTGGAGCATGCCCAGGCCCGTGGGGCGACCATCTATGCCGAGTTGATCGGTTTTGGCATGAGCGGCGACGCCTACCACATGACCTCGCCACCAGACTCCGGTGAAGGCGCTGCGCGCTGCATGGCCAACGCCCTGCGCGATGCTGGCATCCAGCCGGAACACGTGAGCTACATCAACGCCCATGGCACTTCGACCCCCGCGGGCGACATTGCCGAGGTGGCGGCGATCAAGCGCGTATTCGGCGACCACGCCTACAAGCTGGCAGTCAGCTCGACCAAGTCGATGACCGGCCACCTGCTGGGGGCGGCTGGCGCGGTAGAAGCGATCTTCAGTGTGCTGGCGATCAACAGCCAGATGGCGCCCCCGACCATCAACCTGGACGAACCGGACGAAGGTTGCGACCTGGACTTCGTGCCGCACCAGGCGCGCAGCATGCCGATCGATGTGGTGTTGTCCAACTCGTTCGGCTTTGGTGGCACCAACGGCTCGCTGGTGTTCCGCCGGTTCGCCGGTTGATGCTCAGCTGGATCGACGGCCAGCCCGCGACTGCGCTCAATCTGCAGAACCGCGGGCTGGCTTACGGCGATGGTCTTTTCGAAACCATCGCCGTTCGGCATGGCCGGCCCAGCCTCCTGGATGACCATCTCGCTCGCCTGGCGCTGGGTTGCCAGCGGCTGGCGATTGGCGCCGACCTGGCGCAGGTGCGTGAGGAATTGCTGCGCTACGCCAGCCAGCTCGGCGACGGGGTAGCCAAACTCATCCTCACCCGTGGCGACAGCCAGCGTGGTTACGCGTCGGTTGCCGATGCCGTGCCCCGGCGTATCCTGCAGGGCGGCCCATTACCCAGCTATCCTGTTGCCCATGCCGAGCAGGGCGTACGCTTGTTCCCCTGCCAGACACGGCTTGGGGAACAACCGTTGCTGGCCGGGCTCAAACACCTCAACCGTCTGGAGCAGGTGCTGGCCCGTGCCGAATGGCAGGACAGTGACCATGCCGAGGGCCTGATGTGTGACGGGCAAGGCCGGGTGATCGAAGGGGTATACAGCAATCTGTTCCTGGTGCGCGACGGCGTGCTTTTTACTGCCGACCTCAGCCGTTGTGGCGTGGCCGGGGTCATGCGCGGTGCCTTGCTCGAACAGGCGCGCTTGCAGGGTATTACGGCCAACGTCTGCGACCTGCCGTATGGTGCGCTGGAGCAGGCCGATGAAGTATTTGTTTGCAACAGCGTCTATGGCGTCTGGCCCGTGCGCGGCCTGGCCGCGTTAAACTGGTCGCCGGGCCCGCTTACCCGAAAACTGCAGGCCGTTGCCCGTACGTTACTGGAAACCTGAATTCGTGAGACGTAAATTCCTGCTGCTGCTGGAAATGGGTCTGATCCTCGCCGGTCTGGCGCTAGGCTGGTCGGCCTGGAAAATCAACTCGGTTCTGGAGCAGCCACTGCACGTCACGCAGGAACGCCTGCTCGACGTGCCCAATGGCACCACCCCCAACCGCATGTTCTACCGCATGCAAACCGAAGGGCTGCTCGACGACGCCGTCTGGTTGCGCCTGTACTGGCGCTTCAACATGGCCGGTACCCCGTTGCACACCGGCGAATATCGCCTCACCCCTGGCATGACCGTCGAGCAGCTGTTCGACGCCTGGCGCCGGGGCGACGTAGTTCAATACAACCTGACCCTGGTCGAGGGCTGGACCTTCCGCCAGCTGCGCGCGGCCGTGGCCAAGCATGAAAAGCTCAAGCACACCCTGGATGGCCTGTCGGACGCCGAGGTCATGGACAAACTCGGCCATACCGGTGTGTTCCCTGAGGGCAGGTTCTTCCCCGATACCTACCGCTTCGTGCGCGGCATGAGCGACGTCGAATTGCTGCAGCAGGCCTACATGCGTCTGGAAGAAGTGCTGGCCAAGGAATGGGCCGAGCGCGCCACCGACCTGCCGTACCGCGATCCCTACCAGGCGCTGATCATGGCTTCGCTGGTGGAGAAGGAAACCGGCATCCCCCAAGAGCGCGGTCAGATCGCCGGGGTGTTCGTGCGGCGTTTGCGCCTGGGCATGATGCTGCAGACCGATCCGACGGTTATCTACGGGATGGGTGAGCGCTATAACGGCAAGATCACCCGTGCCGACCTGCGTGAGCCTACGCCCTACAATACCTACACCATCACTGGCCTGCCGCCCACGCCGATTGCCATGGTCGGCCGCGAGGCGATTCACGCGGCGCTTAACCCGGCCGATGGCACCAGCCTGTACTTCGTCGCCCGTGGCGACGGCAGCCATGTGTTCTCCGACGACCTCAACGATCACAACTCGGCGGTGCGGGAGTTTCAGCTCAAGCGGCGGGCAGACTATCGCTCCAGCCCCGCGCCGCAGCAGCCGGCAAAGCCGGGCGCCGATGACGCTGCGCCAGCCGCCGGCGAAGAGCAGCCGGTACCCGATGAGCCGGCTGCGCAGCCGGCGCCGGCCGCTCCCGCCGGTGATGCCCAGGCGGCCGAGCCGGCAACGCCTGACGAACAACATTAAGGACTGCCTGTGAGCGGCTTGTTTATTACTTTGGAAGGCCCCGAAGGCGCGGGCAAAAGCACCAACCGCGACTACCTGGCGGCGCGCTTGCGCGAGCATGGCCTGGATGTGGTGCTGACCCGTGAGCCTGGTGGCACGCCGCTGGCCGAGAAGGTGCGTGAGCTGCTACTGGCCCCCAGCGATGAACCCATGGCCGCCGACACCGAACTGCTGCTGGTGTTCGCTGCCCGCGCCCAGCACCTGGCCCAGGTGATCCGCCCGGCGCTGGCCCGTGGCGCTGTGGTGTTGTGCGACCGGTTTACCGATGCCACATATGCCTACCAGGGCGGCGGCCGCGGCCTGTCGGTCGAGCGTATCGCCACCCTGGAGCAATTCGTCCAGGGCGACCTTCGCCCGCAGCTGACCCTGGTGTTCGACCTGCCGGTCGAAGTCGGTTTGGCCCGTGCCGCTGCGCGCGGCCGCCTCGACCGCTTCGAGCAGGAAGGCCAGGCGTTTTTCCAGGCTGTGCGCCAGGCCTACCTGCAGCGCGCCCAGCGCGAACCGCAGCGTTACAGCCTGCTGGATGCCGCACAGCCGCTCCCGGCCGTGCAGCGTGCTATCGATGCGCTGTTGCCGGCCATCGTGGAGCGTTGCCGTGGCTGAGGCCTACCCATGGCAGCAGGCGCTCTGGCAGCAATTGGCCGGGCGCAGTCAGCATGCCCATGCCTACCTGCTGCACGGGCCGCAGGGCATTGGCAAGCGGGCCATGGCCGAGCGCCTGATGGCCCGCCTGTTGTGCCAGCAGCCGCAAGGCCTGGATGCCTGCGGCACCTGCAAGTCCTGCCTGCTGCTGAAGGCCGGTAGCCACCCTGACAACTACATCCTTGAGCCCGAAGAGGCCGATAAGCCGATCAAGGTCGACCAGGTCCGTGAGCTGGTGGCCTTCGTGGTGCAGACGGCGCAGTTGGGTGGGCGCAAGGTGGTGTTGATCGAGCCGGTCGAAGCCATGAACGTCAATGCTTCCAACGCACTGTTGAAAAGCCTTGAGGAGCCTTCCGGCGACACCGTGTTGCTGCTGGTCACGCACCAGCCCAGCCGGCTGCTGCCGACCATCAAGAGCCGTTGTCAGCAGGTAGCCTGCCCCCAGCCAAACCTGGCCCAGAGCCAGGCCTGGTTGGCCGCGGCGTTGCCTGATATGGACGAGGCCGAGCGCGACGAATTGCTGAGTTTGGCCGCCGGCTCGCCGCTGATGGCGATCAGCCTGCAGGCGCAGGGTGTGCGCGAGCAGCGTGCGCTGGTTACTGACGGGGTGAAGAAGTTGCTCAAGCAACAGCAATCGCCCAGCCAGCTGGCCGAAGCCTGGAAGGCTGTGCCGATGTTGAGGGTATTCGACTGGTTCTGCGATTGGGCGCACCTCATTCTGCGCTACCAGTTGACCCAGGACGAGGAGGGGTTAGGCTTGGCCGATATGCGCAAGGTGGTGCAGTACCTGGCGCAGAAAAGCCGCCAGGCCAAGGTGCTGGAGGTGCAGGCGTGGATCCTCGAACAGCGCCAGAAGGTGCTGGGTAAGGCCAACCTCAATCAAACCCTGTTGCTCGAATCGCTGCTGGCTCATTGGCTGCAACTGCCGGGCGCCCGCTGATTTCCCATTTTCCATGTGTGCCGCTATCCCATGCTCGTAGACTCCCATTGCCACCTTGACCGTCTTGACCTCAGTGCCCATCA
Source organism: Pseudomonas sp. TJI-51 (assembly GCF_000190455.2). Classification (NCBI taxonomy): domain Bacteria; kingdom Pseudomonadati; phylum Pseudomonadota; class Gammaproteobacteria; order Pseudomonadales; family Pseudomonadaceae; genus Pseudomonas; species Pseudomonas sp. TJI-51. Next base: position 16,986 of record NZ_AEWE02000078.1, on the reverse strand, counting down.
GGGCTCGCTCGATGCTGCGCTGCAGGCGGCGCGTGATCGCGGGGTGGGGCATTTCCTGTGCATCGGCGTCAGTGCCGAAAACGCCGGCGCGGTAAAGGCGTTGAGCGAGCAGTACGCGGATGTCGACTGCTCGGTCGGTGTACACCCGCTGGACCTGGCGCCGGGCGAAACCCCGGCGCTGGAATGGCTACTGCGCGAACTGGCCCACCCGCATGTGGTGGCCATTGGCGAAACCGGGCTGGATTACCACTACGAGCCGGAAGCCGCTGAATTGCAGCAGGCCTCGTTCCGCCTGCACCTGGAGGCTTCGCGGCAGACCGGCAAGCCAGTGATCGTGCATACCCGGGCGGCGCGTGCCGATACCCTGGCACTGCTGCGCGAGGCCAATCTGCCGCAGGCTGGCGTGCTGCACTGCTTTACCGAAGACTGGGACATGGCCAAGGCGGCGCTGGACCTGGGCTATTACATATCGCTGTCTGGCATCGTTACCTTCCGCAATGCCGATGCCCTGCGGGAAGTGGCGCGACAAGTGCCGGTCGACCGCTTGTTGGTGGAAACCGATTCGCCGTACCTGGCGCCAATTCCGTATCGCGGCAAGCCGAACCTGCCGCAATATGTGCGGGAAGTGGCGGAGTATGTGGCTTCGCTGCGCGGGGCCAGTTATGGGCAATTGGCTGAGCAGACAACGGCTAACTTCAAGCGGTTGTTTCCGTTGGCGCGGGTGGGTTGATTCATTGGAGTTGAAGGTTGTGTGAGGGCCATTGCCTGCCACAACAAATTCAGCGCCTGTGAGCTCGAGCACCTTCGCCCCTCATACCATCCCCAAAACCCCACCTCCAACGCATATCCCCCGCAAACACGCAAAAAAAACCCGGGTTCTGGGGGAGGAATCCGGGTTAAGACCATTAGGAGTAAAACAAAGGTACGCGGTCCCTGAGCACCTTTATCGGCGCGCCGCTAGGGGGGGATGCGCCGCGCCAACACTTCTAGTATTGGCCAGGTTTGGCGGCCTGCCAGTGGCTATTGGTCGTTTTTTAAACAGATTTGGAATACGCCCGCGTCTGGTTCCTCCCGCAGCGTATGGTCGAGAGCATCCTGAAACACAGCCATGCTCGGAAGATCCGTGCAATTTCCCGCAAGTTAGGCATAATAAACCGCTTCGATTGTCATCCAGTCCTTCCCATGCAGAAAGAACCTCGTAAGGTCCGTGAGTTTCGCCGTCGCGAACAGGAAATCCTCGACACCGCGCTCAAGCTGTTTCTCGAGCAAGGTGAAGACAGCGTCACCGTCGAAATGATCGCCGACGCCGTGGGCATCGGCAAAGGCACGATCTACAAGCACTTCAAGTCCAAGGCCGAGATCTACCTGCGCCTGATGCTCGACTACGAGCGTGACCTGAACGGGTTGTTGCACTCGGCCGACGTCGACCGTGACAAAGAGGCCCTGTCGCGTGCCTATTTCGAATTCCGCATGCGTGACCCTCAGCGTTACCGGCTGTTCGACCGCCTGGAAGAGAAGGTGGTCAAGGGCAACCAGGTGCCGGAAATGGTCGAACAGTTGCACAGCATCCGTGCCTCCAACTTCGACCGCCTCACCCAGCTGATCAAGGGCCGCATCAGCGAAGGCAAGCTCGAAGACGTGCCTCCTTACTTCCATTACTGCGCCGCCTGGGCACTGGTGCATGGCGCTGTTGCGCTGTACCACTCACCGTTCTGGAGCAATGTGCTGGAAGATCAGGAAGGCTTCTTCCAGTTCCTGATGGACATCGGCGTGCGCATGGGCAACAAGCGCAAGCGCGACCCGGAACCGTCCCACTGAGCTACGCCCCACCGGCATGTGTACAGGGCTTGCAAAAACCTGATTTATGAGTCAGCTTTTGCCGGCCCCTTTACCCATGCCGGAGTCATCCATGATCGTCGATCGTCAAGGCAGGCGGTTTCGCAACCTGCGTGTCAGCCTGACGGCTGCCTGCAATTACGCCTGTACCTATTGCGTGCCCGACGGCAAGCGCCTGGTGGCGGCGCAGGATGAGCTTTCGGCAGACGCACTGGCGCGTGGCGTGGCCTACCTGATTGAAGCAGCCGGCATCGAGCGCTTGCGTATCACCGGTGGGGAACCGCTGGTCAGTCCGCGCCTGGATGCCTTTCTCGCCGCGGTGGCCAAACTCGGCCTCGAGGATATTTCGCTGACCACCAATGGTCAGATGCTGGGCCGTAAGTTGCCGCAATTGCAGGCAGCCGGAATTCGCCGGCTGAATGTTTCGCTCGACACCCTGGACCCGTTGGCGTTTCGCCAGATCGCCCGCGGCGGCGACCTGGCCACGGTGCTGGCGGCGATGGAGCGGGCCCGCGCCATGGGCATGCAGATCAAAGTGAACATGGTGCCGATGCGCGGGCAAAACCTCGACCAGGTGCTGCCGTTGCTGGATTACTGCATGGCGCGTGGCTTTGAGTTGCGTTTCATCGAACTGATGCGCATGGGCCACCTGGCGCGTGATCACTCTGCTTTCCTGCGGCAATTTGTCAGCCTCGATGACCTGCTCACGCTGATCGGCGGTCAGCACGCCTTCGCCCGTGTCGCTGCGCCGGTGGACGCCACCGCCATGCGCTATCAGATCCCCGGCAAGGGGCACTTCGGCGTGATCGCCAATGAGAGCGTGCCGTTCTGCCGGACGTGCTCGCGGCTACGGCTGTCGTCCACAGGTTGGCTGCATGGCTGCCTGTCGTCGGGTAATCGTCATTTCGTTGGCGACCTTCTGCAGAAACCACGTCACCAAGCCTTGCCGGCGCTGCAGCGGTTACTGGTCAAGGCGCTGGCAGACAAACAGGCATTGGCGTTTTCCGGCGGCGTGACGGTGATGAAGGTAATCGGCGGCTGAAGCTGGCGCAAAAGCTGCATCCGCCGGCTATTCGCCGGTTTTTCGTCGCCGGTCACTGGAGGAAAGATGCGTAGCCTGGTCTTGCTGCTGGCGCTGATGGCGTTGGGCGGTTGCATGAATGTCAGCGATATGGGCGAGGGCGTCCGCTATCACATGAGCGACGCAGGGCTGCTGGACCATAGCGAAACCCGGCGCACGCTGTCGATTCGCCTGCAGCCCGACTCGTTCATCTTCATAGGGCAGGGCGCATTCGTGCCGCCTGGCAAGGGCCCGGTACCCCGGCAGAATGCAGTGGCCGAGCAGGCGTTCAAGAGTTTCGTCGAGTATTTCCCGCTGGTGCGCCGCGCCCAAGGCCCGCTGGGCCTGGAAGAGGCCATTGCGCAGGCCCGTTCGGTCGGTGCCGACTATGTGCTGTATACCCGCTTTGCCCGCACCGACGACCGCATCGGCAATGGTGACGAGTGGTACGACGAGCAAGCCGTCGACCGCCTGGGCTGGGACAGCGGTGTGGTGCAGATGATGCTGATCGAAACCAATACCCGCTACCTGATCGATACCGCTCGCATCAAGAGCCGTGGCGGTTTGTTGACGTTCCACGATAAAACCCCCGAGGATTTGCTTGCCGCACCGATGCGCGAGTACGCTCGTAGCCTTCTGGGCATGAGTGAGTGAGGCGAGTGTGATGAGCGACACCGGTAAGGCCAACGACCTGCTGGCGCAGATCCCCAAGGCCAAGGGCCTGCCACCGGTCCACCTGTGGAACCCCGATTTCTGCGGTGACATCGACATGCGTATCGCCCGCGATGGCACCTGGTATTACCTGGGCACGCCCATCGGCCGCAAACCGATGGTGCGGCTGTTCTCGACCATCCTGCGCCGCGATGGTGACGATTACTTCCTGATTACCCCGGTGGAAAAGGTGGGCATCCAGGTAGACGATGCGCCGTTCGTGGCAGTGGCGCTGGAGGTGCAAGGGCAGGGCGAGCAGCAGGTGCTGCGCTTTACCAGCAATGTCGAGGATCAGGTCGAGGCCGGCCCGGCCAATCCGCTACGGGTAGTCACCGATCCGGTGACGCAAGCGCCGTCGCCGTACGTGCTGATGCGCAGTAATCTCGAGGCATTGATACACCGCAATGTGTTCTACCAGATGGTGGAGTTGGCGGTGCCGCGCGAGATCGACGGTGAGCAATGGCTGGGCGTTTGGAGCGGTGGCGAGTTCTACCCGATTGGGCGCAGCAGCTGATTGCATTGTGCGTGCGTCGCCGGCTTCGCAGCAAACGAAAAAGCCCCCGGCTGCTTTGACAGCCGGGGGCTTTTTCAATGTTTGGCTCCGCGACCTGGACTCGAACCAGGGACCCAATGATTAACAGTCATTTGCTCTACCGACTGAGCTATCGCGGAATCTGCGCACATCATACCGATCGCCAGGGGGAAGTCAAGCCACCCCCTGCCAAATCAAGCAGTTACAACACTTGCACAATCGCCTTGGTGACGACATGGATGTTGCTCTGGTTCAGCGCAGCCACAGCGATGCGGCCAGTGTCCAGCGCATAGATGCCAAAGTCGTTCTTCAACCGGGCGACCTGCTCTACGCTCAGGCCCGAGTAGGAGAACATGCCGACCTGGCGACCGACGAAGCTGAAATCGCGGTTGGCACCGTACTCGGCCAACAGCGCGACCATCTGCTTGCGCATGCCGTGGATGCGTTCGCGCATTTCGGCCAGTTCGGTTTCCCACATCTGGCGCAGCTCGGCGCTGTTCAGCACGGAAGCAACGATGGTTGCGCCGTGGGTAGGCGGGTTGGAATAGGTGGTGCGGATCACGCGCTTGACCTGCGACAGCACGCGGGTGCTTTCGTCTTTGGAGGCGGTAACCACCGACAGCGCACCTACGCGCTCGCCGTACAGCGAGAACGACTTGGAGAATGAGCTGGATACGAAGAACTCCAGGCCCGACTCGGCGAACAGGCGGACCGCGAAGGCGTCTTCGGCAATGCCGTCACCAAAGCCTTGGTAGGCCATGTCGAGGAACGGCACGTGGCCTTTGGCCTTGACCACTTCCAGCACGTTTTTCCAGTCGTCCAGGCTCAGGTCGACGCCCGTCGGGTTGTGGCAGCAGGCGTGCAGCACCACGATCGAGCCGGAGGGCAGGGCGTTGAGGTCTTCGAGCATGCCGGCGCGGTTGACGTCGTTGCTCGGGGCGTCGTAGTAGCGGTAGGTCTGCACCGGGAAACCGGCCGACTCGAACAGGGCGCGGTGGTTTTCCCAGCTCGGGTCGCTGATGGCCACCACGGCGTTTGGGGAAATCCGCTTGAGGAAGTCGGCACCGATTTTCAGTGCGCCAGTACCACCGACAGCCTGCACGGTGACCACGCGGCCGGCGGCCAGCAGTGGCGATTCGGCACCGAACAGCAGCTTTTGCACGGCCTGGTCGTAGGTGGCGATACCATCGATCGGCAGGTAGCCGCGCGAGGCATGCTGGGCTGCACGCTGGGTCTCGGCTTCGATCACGGCGCGCAGCAGCGGAATGCGGCCTTCCTCATTGCAGTACACGCCAACACCCAGGTTGACCTTGTCGGTACGTGGGTCGGCATTGAATGCTTCGTTGAGGCCCAGGATAGGGTCGCGGGGTGCCAGCTCGACAGCGGAAAACAGGCTCATTGTTACTTCGGCTCTGATTGGAGAGTGATAGGGCGTACACGCTCCAGCCGAATGCACTGAAGCGGTGCACAAACGGGGAGTCAGTATAGTGATACCGACCGGTGACCGCGACACTCTGGCGCGGCTTTTCCGGGTATTTGCGCAAATATTTTTTGACCATCGGTCTGATTGCCCGGTCAACCGTAATACCTGGTTGTGGCTGTGCCTTGAAAGCCGCCCCTTGCGGGCGCATTTGGGTATAGACTACTGGCTAAATTTACAGTTGCTGCAGCACCGCGAGGTCCGTCATGTCCGAGTTCCAGCTCGTTACCCGTTTCCAGCCTGCCGGCGACCAGCCCGAGGCGATCCGCCAGATGGTTGAGGGCATCGAGGCCGGGCTGTCGCACCAGACGCTGCTGGGGGTGACCGGTTCGGGCAAGACGTTCAGCATTGCCAACGTGATTCAGCAGGTTCAGCGCCCGACCCTGGTGCTGGCGCCGAACAAGACCCTGGCCGCGCAGCTGTACGGTGAGTTCAAGGCGTTTTTCCCCAATAACGCGGTGGAGTACTTCGTCTCCTACTACGACTATTACCAGCCGGAAGCCTATGTACCGTCGTCGGACACCTTCATCGAGAAGGATGCATCGATCAACGACCATATCGAGCAGATGCGTCTCTCGGCGACCAAGGCGCTGCTGGAGCGCCGCGATGCGATCATCGTCACCACCGTGTCGTGCATCTACGGCCTGGGCAGCCCCGAGACCTACCTGAAAATGGTCCTGCACGTGGACCGCGGCGACAAGCTCGACCAGCGCGCGCTGCTGCGCCGCCTGGCCGACCTGCAGTACACCCGCAACGAGATGGACTTCGCCCGCGCCACCTTCCGTGTAAGGGGGGATGTGATCGACATTTTCCCCGCAGAATCGGACCTGGAGGCCATCCGCGTCGAGCTGTTCGACGACGAGGTGGAGAACATCGCGGCGTTCGACCCGCTGACCGGCGAGGTCTTCCGCAAGCTGCCGCGGTTCACCTTCTACCCCAAAAGCCACTACGTCACCCCGCGGGAAACCCTGCTGGACGCCGTGGAGGGCATCAAGGCGGAGCTCAAGGACCGCCTGGAGTACCTGCACAAGGCCAACAAGCTGGTCGAAGCCCAGCGCCTGGAGCAGCGCACCCGGTTCGACCTGGAGATGATCCTGGAGCTGGGCTACTGCAATGGCATCGAAAACTACTCGCGTTACTTGTCTGGCCGCCCGGCGGGTGCACCGCCGCCAACGCTGTACGACTACCTGCCGCCCGATGCGCTGCTGGTGATCGACGAATCCCACGTCAGCGTGCCGCAGGTGGGGGCCATGTACAAAGGCGACCGTTCGCGCAAGGAAACCCTGGTCGAGTATGGCTTCCGCCTGCCGTCGGCACTGGACAACCGGCCCATGCGCTTCGATGAATGGGAGAGTGTCAGCCCACAGACCATCTTCGTTTCCGCCACCCCGGGGCCTTATGAGGCCGAGCATGCCGGGCGGGTGGTGGAGCAGGTGGTGCGCCCCACCGGGCTGGTCGACCCGCAGGTCGAAATTCGCCCGGCGCTGACCCAGGTCGACGACCTGCTGTCGGAGATCCGCAAGCGGGTGGCTGCCGGCGAACGGGTGCTGGCCACCACCTTGACCAAGCGCATGGCAGAAGACCTCAGCGACTACCTGGCCGATCACGATGTGCGGGTGCGCTACCTGCACTCGGATATCGACACAGTGGAGCGGGTGGAGATCATCCGTGACTTGCGCCTGGGTACCTTTGACGTGCTGGTAGGGATCAACCTGCTGCGTGAGGGCCTGGACATGCCCGAGGTGTCCCTGGTGGCGATCCTCGATGCCGACAAGGAAGGCTTCCTGCGCTCGGAGCGGTCGCTGATCCAGACCATTGGCCGTGCGGCGCGTAACCTCAATGGCCGGGCCATCCTGTACGCCGACAACATCACCGGCTCGATGCAGCGGGCGATCGATGAAACCGAGCGCCGCCGCGAGAAGCAGATCGCCTTCAACGAAGCCAACGGCATCGTGCCCAAGGGCGTGATCAAGGACATTACAGACATCATGGAGGGCGCCACCGTCCCGGGTGCGCGCAGCAAGAAGCGCAAGGGCATGGCCAAGGCCGCGGAGGAAAGCGCCCGTTACGAGGCCGAACTGCGCACGCCTGGGGAGATCACCAAGCGTATCAAGCAGTTGGAGGAGAAAATGATGCAGTTCGCCCGCGACCTGGAGTTCGAAGCCGCGGCGCAGTTGCGTGACGAGATCACCAAGCTGCGTGAGCGGTTGATCACCAGTTGAAGGCTGGCGCCGGCCCTGTGGGTGCATCGTAACAAGCTCAATGGGCCTCGCCAGCTTTCAAGCCCTGGGGCAATTTGCGGGTCAGCAGCACCGCCACCATGCTTACCGCCAAACCAATACCGACGAAGTGGAAGGCGTCGTTGTAAGCCATGATCAGCGCCTGCTGGTGGGTGATCTCGCTCAGCTTGCCCAGCGCCGCATTGTCACTCCCCAGGCGGTCCGTCAGTTGCGCCAGGCGCTCGGCCACTTGGGGGTTGGTGGGCACCACTGCCTCACGCAGGTAATCGAAGTACACCTTGGTCCGCGCGTCCAGCAGTGTTGCCAGCAAGGCAATGCCAATGGCGCCGCCGAGGTTGCGCAGGATATTGAACAGGCTCGACGCAGACCCTGCGTCCTGCGGCTGAATATAGGCGGTGGCGATCAGCGAGATGGTGACCATGATCATCGGCTGGCCCAGTGCGCGAATGATCTGCACATGGTTGAACTGCGGCCCGGCAAAGTCAGGGTTCAGGACCCCCGAGCCGAAACTGGCAGCGCCGAACAGGCAGAAGCCCAGCGCACACAGCACCTTGGGCGATACCACCTTCATCAGCTGCGGCACCAGCGGAATCAGGAACAGCTGCGGAATACCCATCCACATGATCACTTCGCCAATCTGTAGGGCGTTGTAGCCCTGCACCTGGGTCAGGTACAGCGGCAGCAGGTAGATCGAGCCGTACAACCCGACGCCCATGCCCAGGCTGGCGATGCTCGACAGGCCGAAGTTACGGTTGCCGAGTATGCGCAGGTTGATCAGTGGGTGCGGCCTGGAAAACTGCAGGATGACGAAGGTGATGAGGCTGACCAGGGCGACGCTGCCCAGGGCCACGATCAAGTGCGATTCCAGCCAGTCCTTGCGGTGGCCTTCTTCCAGAAATACCTGCAGGCAGCCCAGGCCCAGGCCGAGTGTGAGGATGCCGGCATAGTCGGTGCTTTTCAGCAGGTCCCAGTGCGCCTCCTTTTTCTCCAACCCGTACAGCAGGCCAGCGATCATCACCAGGCCCGGCGGGATGTTGATGTAGAAGATGTATTCCCAGCCCCAGTTCTCGGTCAGCCAGCCGCCCAGGGTGGGGCCGATCGACGGCGCGAAGGTGGCGGTCATGGCGAACATGGCCATGCCCTTGGCACGGTGGTGCTCCGGCAGTTTGGTCAAGGTCAGGGTGAATGCCAGCGGGATCAGCGCGCCGCCGGTAAAGCCTTGCAGGGCGCGGAACAGGATCATGCTTTCCAGGTTCCAGGCCATCGAGCACAGTAACGAAGACAGCAGGAACCCGGCCGAAACCCACACCGCCAGGCGCCGCGCCGACAGCAGCTGCACCAGCCAGGCCGTTAGCGGGATCATGATGATTTCCGCGACCAGGTACGAGGTGGAAATCCACGAGCCTTCTTCCAGGGTGGCCGATAGCGCGCCCTGGATGTCCTTGAGCGAAGAGTTGGTGATCTGGATGTCCAGCACCGCCATGAAGGCGCCGAGCATCATGCTCATCACGGCGATCCAGTCGCGGCGGCTGGGCTCCGCCGTCGGGCGCAGCAGTTGTTCAGCGGCCATCGTGGCCTTCGTCTTCGTTGCGCAGGTCCACGGTGGCAGTGACCGACATGCCCGGGCGAATACGCCCGTGCAGAGGGTTGTCGGCGCGGAAGGTGAGTTTTACCGGGATGCGCTGGACCACCTTGGTGAAGTTGCCGGTGGCGTTGTCCGGTGGCAGCAGGCTGAATTGCGCACCCGAGGCTGCGAACAGGCTGTCGACCCGGCCTTCGATCGGCGTATCGGGATAGCTGTCGAACAGCAGTTCGGCGCGCTGGCCTGGCTGCATATGGCCAATCTGGGTTTCCTTGAAGTTGGCCTGCACCCAGATGTCTTCGTCAGGCACGATCGACAGCAAGTAAGCCCCGGCCTGCACCACCTGGCCATTACGGGCACTGCGCTGGCCGATGGTGCCGCTGATGGGCGCGCGGATCTCGCAGCGGGTGAGGTTCAACTCGGCCTGGGCCAGGTCGGCGCGGGCATTGGCGATCTGCGCATCGAGGCGCTTGAGCTCGGCATTCAGTGCGCTGACCTGCTGGCGCTGGCTTTGCAGGTCGGCACGGGCCTTGTCCACTTGCGACCCGGCAACATGGCTGTCGGCCGACAGGGTGGTGACCCGTTCTTCCGACACAAACCCTGGCTTGCGCAGTTTCTCAGCGCGGCTCAGGTCCAGCCGCGAGCGGTCGAACGTGGCCTGGTTGGCGGCCACCTGGGCCTGGCCGGCGGCAATCAGGCTGCTTTGCTGGGTAAGGCGGCTTTGCGCCTGGGCGTACTCGGCTTCGCGGGTGGCCAGTGCCGCACGGGCGCGCTCAAGGGCCAGCTCGAAATCGGCCGCCTCCAGGCGCACCAGCAGGTCGCCCTGGTTGACATGCTGGTTGTCTTCGACCGGCACGCTGTCGATGCGCGCGCCCAACTGGCTGGAGACACGGGTGATCTCGCCCTGTACGTAGGCGTTGTCGGTGCTTTCGTAGAAGCGCCCCTTGAAATACCAATGGGCCAGGAAAGCCAGGGCAATGATGGCCACCAGGGTGAAGAATATCGCCAGGCGGCGTTTGAGTTGGGCAGGCATGGGGGATTGTCGTTGCAGAAATGTAAATAAATTTAACAGCGGCAGATGGCCACTCGGCAAGTGACGTTCGCGCCATTGCTGGAGCCCGGTGCCCGCCACCTGCTAACATCCCGCCTTTGTTTCATCTTTCGTTCGAGACTCTCCATGACCACCGTACGCACGCGTATCGCGCCATCGCCTACCGGCGACCCTCATGTTGGCACTGCCTACATCGCCCTGTTCAACTACTGCTTCGCCAAGCAGCACGGCGGTGAGTTCATCCTGCGCATCGAAGACACCGACCAGTTGCGCTCCACGCGCGAGTCGGAGCAGCAGATCTTCGATGCCCTGCGCTGGCTCGGCATCGAATGGAACGAAGGCCCGGACGTTGGCGGCCCGCACGGCCCGTACCGGCAGAGCGAGCGTGGCGAGATCTACGCCCAGTACGCCAAGCAACTGGTCGACGCCGGCCACGCTTTCTACTGCTTCTGCACCGCCGAAGAGCTGGAACAGATGCGTGCCGAACAGCAAGCCCGCGGCGAAACCCCGCGCTATGACGGCCGTGCCTTGCTGCTGAGCGACGAGGAAGTGCAGCGCCGCCTGGCCGCTGGCGAGCCGCACGTGATCCGCATGAAGGTGCCCAGCGAAGGCGTGTGCGTGGTGCCGGACATGCTGCGTGGCGATGTCGAAATCCCGTGGGATCGCATGGACATGCAGGTGCTGATGAAGAACGACGGCCTGCCCACGTACTTCCTGGCCAACGTGGTGGACGACCACCTGATGGGCATTACCCACGTGCTGCGCGGCGAAGAATGGCTGCCATCGGCACCCAAGCTGATCAAACTGTACGAGTATTTCGGCTGGGAGCAGCCCAAGCTGTGCTACATGCCGCTGCTGCGTAACCCCGACAAGTCCAAGTTGTCCAAGCGCAAGAACCCGACGTCGGTCACCTTCTACGAGCGCATGGGCTTCATGCCCGAAGCCATGCTCAACTACCTGGGCCGCATGGGCTGGTCGATGCCAGACGAGCGCGAGAAGTTCTCGCTGGCCGAGATGGTCGAGCACTTCGACCTGTCGCGCATCTCGCTGGGCGGCCCGATCTTCGATATCGAGAAGCTGTCCTGGCTCAACGGCCAGTGGTTGCGCGAGCTGCCCGTCGAGGAGTTCGCGGCGCGCCTGCAGAAGTGGGCGTTCAACAGCGATTACATGATGAAGATCGCCCCGCATGTGCAGGGCCGGGTGGAAACCTTCAGTCAGGTCGCCCCGCTGGGCGGTTTCTTCTTCGAAGGCGCGTTGAAGCTGGACGCCAAACTGTTCGAAAGCAAGAAGTTGTCGGCCGACCAGGTGCGCCAGGTCATCCAGCTGATCCTGTGGAAGCTCGAAAGCCTGCGCCAGTGGGAAAAAGAGCGTATCACCGGCTGTATCCAGGCTGTGGTCGAGGCGCTGGAGCTGAAGCTGCGCGATGCCATGCCGCTGATGTTCGCGGCCATCACCGGCCAGGCCAGCTCGGTGTCGGTGCTGGACGCCATGGAAATCCTTGGCCCGGACCTGACCCGCTACCGCCTGCGCCAGGCCCTGGACCTGCTGGGTGGTGTGTCGAAGAAGGAAAACAAAGAGTGGGAAAAGCTGCTGGCCACCATCGCCTGAGGAAGGCCGCAGCCGAACCTTGTGGGAGCGGCCTTGTGTCGCGAAAGGACCGCAACGCGGTCCCACGATTTCAGCTTCAACGCAAATATCGCCGGGGCCGCGTTGCGGCCCTTTCGCGACACAAGGCCGCTCCCACAGGTTGATCGCAGGCCCTGGATGCTCAGGTTTGGGCAGGGCAGGGCGGTAAGTGATTGTTATCTGTGAAAAAATTTTTGATTATTTTTGAAAATTCGTTTGACAGCCCTGCAATCCGATCTTAATATGCGCCCCGTCCACAGCGATGAACGTAAACGAAGCGCCAGGCACCCAGCCAGCGGTTCGGTTCAAAGCGACATTGTGGGGCTATAGCTCAGCTGGGAGAGCGCCTGCATGGCATGCAGGAGGTCAGCGGTTCGATCCCGCTTAGCTCCACCAAATTCCGCTTAACAGCCCAGGCTGGTAAGCAAGACCGGGTCCAGCAACCGGGTCTTGAAGGTAAGAAGGTTCGTCCCCTTCGTCTAGTGGCCTAGGACACCGCCCTTTCACGGCGGTAACAGGGGTTCGAGTCCCCTAGGGGACGCCAGTTTTGCACAAGCGATGTTGTAGATGTCGCTGGGCCGCGAGGCTAAAAATACGGGGCCATAGCTCAGCTGGGAGAGCGCCTGCCTTGCACGCAGGAGGTCAGCGGTTCGATCCCGCTTGGCTCCACCAATTCTGCCAGGGTTCACGCGAGTGAATCTTCGCGAAGGTTACGTCCCCTTCGTCTAGTGGCCTAGGACACCGCCCTTTCACGGCGGTAACAGGGGTTCGAGTCCCCTAGGGGACGCCACTTTTCCTGCGTTTTGCAGGGCTTAAAAAGGCTCGTCGATTATTGATGAGCCTTTTGTTTCGGGGCTATAGCTCAGCTGGGAGAGCGCCTGCATGGCATGCAGGAGGTCAGCGGTTCGATCCCGCTTAGCTCCACCATTTATGCCAGGGTTCATGCAAATGAATCTTTGCGAAGGTTATGTCCCCTTCGTCTAGTGGCCTAGGACACCGCCCTTTCACGGCGGTAACAGGGGTTCGAGTCCCCTAGGGGACGCCAATTTTTTTACCCGCGTTTTGCGGGACTTTGAAGGCTCATTCGATTATTGAATGAGCCTTTTGTTTTTCCCCTTCCCCCGTTTTCCCTGTCATACCTGCTCTGGACTAGGGCCATGGCTTTTGCCTGGCTAACGCATTCTGCAGGCTGCGCAGGGTGCATTGACCCTGGAGCATGGCGATGTCGCTGGACATTGACCCGCTCGCCGCTGCTAAATCGGCTTTTGCGCCAAGGAAGCGAACATGAGTTGGGACCTGCCAACACCCTTCGTCATCGACCTGCGCGTCGGCAGCGAGGACATCGATGGCCTCGGCCACGCCAACAATGCCGTCTACGTCACCTGGCTGGAGCGCTGTGCCTGGCGTCACTCCCAGCGCCTGGGCCTGGACCTTGCCGCGTATCGCCGGCTGGACCGTGCAATGGCTGTGGTGCGCCACGAAATCGATTACCTGGCGGCCGCCTACGAAGACGACGAATTGCAACTGGCCACCTGGATCATCGACTGGGATCAGCGCCTGCGCATGACCCGGCGTTTCCAACTCCAACGCCCGCGTGACGGTGTGACCCTGCTGCGAGCGCAGACCACCTTCGCCTGCATCGAGCTTTCCAGCGGCAAGCCCAGGCGCATGCCGGCAGAATTTCTCGACGGTTATGGGCCGGCGCTGATCGGTGCCTGAAACGCCGGTTTTTTTTGTTAGACTGCCGCCTTTTTCCGCCGAGACCCCGACATGCAAATTGCTCTGGCCCCCATGGAGGGGCTGGTCGACAACATCCTGCGCGACGTGCTGACCCGTGTGGGCGGCATAGACTGGTGCGTCACCGAGTTCATTCGGGTGTGCGACCGCCTGTTGCCGCCGGCTTCGTTCCACAAGCTGGCGCCCGAGCTGCGCCAGGGGGCGCTGACGGCTGCCGGGGTGCCCATGCGCGTGCAACTGCTGGGGTCGGACCCGCTATGCCTGGCGGAAAACGCCGCACTGGCCTGTGAACTGGGCGCGCCGGTCATCGACCTGAACTTTGGCTGCCCGGCCAAGACAGTGAACAAGTCCCGCGGTGGCGCCGTGCTGCTCAAGGAGCCGGAGTTGCTCCATGCCATCGTGCATGCCGTGCGCCGCGCGGTGCCTGCGCATATCCCGGTAACCGCGAAGATGCGCCTGGGCTTCGATAGCCCGGCCGGCGCGCTGGATTGTGCCATGGCGCTGGCTGACGGCGGCTCGGCGCACCTCGTGGTGCATGCGCGGACCAAGGTCGAGGGCTACAAGCCGCCCGCCCATTGGGAGTGGGTGGCGCGGGTGCAGGACGTGGTCAAAGTGCCCGTGTTTGCCAATGGCGAGATCTGGACCGTGGACGACTGGCGGCGTTGCCGTGAAGTCAGTGGTGCCGAGGACATCATGCTTGGCCGTGGGCTGGTTTCGCGCCCTGACCTTGGCCTGCAGATAGCCGCGGCGCGGGATGGGCGTGATTACCAGCCGTTGGGCTGGCAGGACCTGCAGCCGCTGCTGCGCGAGTTCTGGCGCCAGGCCCAGGCCAAGCTGTCACCGCGTTATGCGCCAGGCCGACTGAAGCAGTGGCTGGCCATGCTGACCCGTAGTTACCCGGAGGCGGTGCTGCTGTTTGCCGAGTTGCGCCGCGAGGATGACTGTGCGCGCATCAGCCGGTTGCTGGGCTGTGAGGCGGTGGCCGAGGCCTGTGTTGCCTGATCGGCCATCGCCCGTTCAACCTCTGCAGATTTTTTCAATTTACCCCCTTGAAAGCCTTTGTCTCGTCCCTATCTCTTGAGTACGCGATGCCGAATTCGGGTCGCGCAATGATTTACTTGCTGATACTCAGGAGTTTATGACCATGACTACCGCTTTCTCTCTTGCTCCACTGTTCCGTCATTCCGTTGGCTTCGACCGCTTCAATGACCTGTTCGAATCCGCGGCCCGTAATGAGGCTGGTAGCAGCTACCCGCCCTACAACGTGGAAAAGCATGGCGATGACCAATATCGTATCGTGGTTGCCGCAGCCGGTTTCCAGGAGCAGGACCTCGACCTGCAGGTCGAAAAGGGTGTCCTGACCGTTATCGGTGGCAAGCGTGACAATGGCGACGCTGAAGTGACCTACCTGCACCAGGGTATCGCGCAGCGCGCCTTCAAGCTGTCGTTCCGCTTGGCCGACCACATTGAAGTCAAGGCTGCCGGCCTGGCCAATGGTCTGCTCAGCATCGACCTGCTGCGCATCGTGCCTGAAGAAGCCAAGGCCAAGCGCATCCCGATCAACGGCGACAAGCCAGCGCTGAATTGATGGGGTCGTTGTAAACAAGGGCATCTTTGGGTTAATGCCTGCGTTACTGGGGCTGCTTTGCAGCCCTTCGCGGGCACGCCCGCTCCCACAGGTGAATTCAAGATGGACTGCCCCCAAGAAGTTGGACACCAATCCAATTTCTTGGGGTGTCCATATGAGCAAGTACTCAGACCAATTCAAGCTTACCGCCGTTCATGCCTACCTGGAGGGTGGTGAAGGTTTCCGAAAAGTAGCCCAGCGACTTGCAGTGGACTTCAGCCTGCTGCGGCGCTGGGTCTCCAGCTTCCAGAAACATGGCCAGTTCAGTCTGTGTAAACCAGGCCAGCGGTACAGTGCGACCTATAAGCGCTCAGTCCTTGAGTACATGCACAAGCATCAGCTTTCCTTGCGCCAGACCGCCGCCCATTTCGGTCTTGGTCAGTCTTCGCAGATAGGCATTTGGGCGCGGCAGTACTACAGTGGAAGTCCGGCTTCGCCTGCTCCCAAGAGAAGAAAACCTGCTGCCATGTCGAAAAAGCCTTACCCCATCAAACCCACAACCTCTGATGACACCGATAAAAGCCGCGACCAGTTGCTGGCTGAGCTTGAATGGCTGCGCATGGAGAACGCTTACCTAAAAAAGCTGGAAGAGTTGAAGAAGCAGGAGCGAAGGCAGCCCAAAAAACCCTGATCGTGTCTGCGCTCAAGGACAGGTTTCCCTTGGCCGCTGTTCTGGAGTTGGCGGATCTGCCGCGCAGTACGTTCTATTACCAGCTTCAAGCGCAGGCCAAACCTGATAAGCATGCTGCTCTGAAGCAGATGATTCAGCGTGTCTATCACGAGGAAAAAGGGCTTTACGGTTACCGGCGCGTTGCGATCGTGATCCGCAATGGCGGGACCTTGGTTAACAAAAAAGTGGTGGAGCGTTTGATGATCGAGCTTGATCTTCGCTCACTCGTGCGGCCGAAAAAATATCGGTCGTACAAGGGTGTCGTCGGCACCATCGCGCCCAACCTGCTGGAGCGAAACTTTATTGCGCAGCGCCCGAATCAGAAGTGGGTGACCGATGTGACCGAGTTCAAAGTGGCTCAGGAAA
Organism: Pseudomonas sp. TJI-51; assembly: GCF_000190455.2. NCBI lineage: Bacteria > Pseudomonadati > Pseudomonadota > Gammaproteobacteria > Pseudomonadales > Pseudomonadaceae > Pseudomonas > Pseudomonas sp. TJI-51. The sequence continues at coordinate 468 of NZ_AEWE02000078.1, read as the reverse complement.
AAGTCTACCTCTCCCCCGTGATGGACTTGTACAACGCCGAAATTGTGGCCTACGAAGTGGCCAGCAGGCCATGCCTTGGGCTGGTCACCAACATGCTGGGCAAGGCCTTCAAGCGCCTGGGAAACAAGCCGAAACTGGTACTCCACTCGGATCAAGGCTGGCACTACCAACACTCGCAGTACCGCCACAAGCTGGCCGAGCAAGGGGTGAAGCAGAGCATGTCACGTAAAGGAAACTGCTTGGATAATGCGGCTATGGAGAGCTTTTTTGGTACGCTTAAGTCCGAATTTTTCTACCCGCAGCGCTTCAAGAGCGTTGAAGAACTGAAAGCCGGTCTGGATGAGTACATCCACTACTACAACCATGACCGCATCAAGCTAAAGCTCAATGGCATGAGCCCTGTGAAATACAGGGCTCATGCTGCAGGGGCTGCTAGCTGAAACTGTCCAACTTATTGGGGGCAGTCCA
>NZ_AEWE02000077.1:31821-32525 GCF_000190455.2 Pseudomonas sp. TJI-51 | reverse complement strand
TTGCCGGCGACAGGGCCGGTGCTGCCCAGCACAGATTCAGACTTTTTCGCTGGTCACCTGCACATGCAAAGCCCGCCCGGCCCCCAACCCGAAGACGATGGCGCCGACCCCAAGCACAGCGAAGATCCAGCCCACGGCCGCCCAGCCGCCCGTCAGGTCATGCACCAACCCCACCGCGAACGGCCCCATCGACGCCAGGGTATAACCCACGCCTTGGGCCATGCTCGACAGGTTGGCCGCCACGTGGGCATCCTTCGAGCGCAACACGATCAAGGTCAGCGCCAGGGCAAATGTACCACCCTGCCCCAGGCCCAGCACCACGGCCCAGCCCCACAGCCCGGAAAGCGGGGCATACAGGCAACCGAACAGGCCCGCCAGAGTGGTCAGCATGACCACCACGATTGCCAGCCGCTGGTCCTTGCCGCGAGTGGCCAGCCACGGCGCGCTCAGCGAACTCAGCAACTGCACGATGACCGACCCGGAAAGTACCAGGCCGGCCTGGGTCGGGCTCAGGCCACGACCGATCAGGATCGACGGCAGCCAGCCAAACACGATGTAGGCCAGCGACGACTGCAGGCCCATGTACAGGGTCACCTGCCAGGCCAACGGGTCACGCCAGAGGCCACGCACGCGGTATGCCACCTTGTGCAGGCCGTGCCCCTGGCGGGCTTGTGGCAGCCAGACCAGCATGGCCAGCAGCGCCG
>NZ_AEWE02000077.1:311-31764 GCF_000190455.2 Pseudomonas sp. TJI-51 | reverse complement strand
AGGGCCCGGTGGCCCCCGCCGCCATGGCCGCGCCCAGGCACAAGGCCATGGTGTACACCCCGGTCAGCGTGCCTGCGTGCTGGGGGAAGTCGCGCTTGACGATACCGGGCAACAACACCCCGATGATGCCGATGCTGGCGCCAGCCATCAGGCTGCCCAGAAACACCCCCGCCACGCCCAAACTGCTGCGCACGACAATGCCCAAAGCCAGGGTGAGCAGAATGCCGACGATCACCCGCTCACTACCAAAGCGCCTTGCCAGCATCGGTGCCAGCGGCGCAAACAGCCCCAGGCACAACACCGGCAAGGTAGTCAGCAAACCGGCTTGCGAAGCGTTCAGCCCCAGGCCTTCGGACACCTGGCCCAACACGGGCGCCATGCTCGACAGCGCCGGGCGCAGGTTCAGCGCCACCAGCACCAGGCCGAGCAACAGCAGCCACGGCCGACGTAATTGCACCGGCTGCTGCTGGATTTGCTCGTCGTCGGCCTCGGCGTCGATCAGCAGTTCATCGAGGTCACGCGCGTGCGGTGGGGTGTTGCGGGGTAGGGACTCAGCCATGGTGTTCTCGGGGTCAGGATTCGATGAGGGTACGGCTCAGGCGCTTGGCCCGGTCCGCATCACGCTGTTCGATGGCGTCGAGGATCTGCCCATGCAGATCGAACGTGGCCTGGCAGCGGGGCACGGTCGCCATGCTGTGCTGCAGCGCCGCCGCGACCACGCCGGAGAAATAGCGGTAAAGCTCGCTGAGGGCGGGGTTGTGGGCGGCATCGACCAGCCGCTGGTGAAACACCAGGTCGCACCTTATGTAGTGATCGACATCACCATGAAAATGCCCGGCGCTGCCGGCCAGCGCTTCGCGCAGCCCTTGCAGGTCTGCATCGGTGCGCCGCAGCGCGGCCAGGCCAATCGCCTCCGCCTCGAGAGTGTGGCGGGTTTCACGGGCCTGCTCGGCGGTACAGCGGGCCATGGCCTGCATCGCCAGCAACGGGTCCTGCGCGGTACGCAGGTAGCTGCCGTCGCCTTGGCGTACTTCGACCAGGCCGCTGAAGGCCAGCACGCGCATGGCTTCGCGCACGGTGTTACGGCTGATGCCCAGTTGCAGGGCCAGTTCCGGCTCGGTCGGCAGGCGCTGGCCGATCTGCCAGTCACCCTGGGCGATGCGCTCACGCAGTTGCTCAACGGCCTGCTCGACGAGGGAGCGTTTGATCAATAACGACATCGATACATCCAGTCATCGGACGAATTAGGGCTAACCATAAGCGCTGAATCAATAGGCTGCAACGCTTCACAGAATTGTTTTTGAGTAGGCACCGGGCGCCGCGCGGGCGGCGCTCGGTGTGACAGGCGCTAGAAAGGGCCCGGTCAGTTCAAGGCATCCAGCAGCGCCTGGTTCATCTCCGGCGTGCCAATGGTGATCCGCAGGAACTGAGCGATACGTGCCTGCTTGAAGTGGCGCACGATGACGCCCTGCTCGCGCAAGCGCGCTGCCAACTCGGCGGCATCCTGTTGCGGGTGGCGCGCGAAAATGAAGTTGGCCGCCGACGGCAGCACTTCGAAGCCCTTGGCCTGTAGCTGGCCAACCAACGCCTCGCGGCTGTCGATGACCTTGCGGCAGGTTTGCTCGAAGTACTCTCGGTCCTCGAAAGCCGCGGCAGCGCCAACAATGGCCGCACGGTCCAGCGGGTAGGAGTTGAAGCTGTTCTTGATGCGCTCCAATGCTTCGATCAGGTCCGGGTGCCCCACGGCCAAGCCGACACGCAGCCCCGCCAACGAGCGCGATTTGGACAAGGTCTGGGTCACCAGCAGGTTGTCGTAGCGGTCGACCAGGCTGATGGCGGTTTCGCCGCCGAAGTCGATGTACGCTTCATCCACTACCACCACCGAGTCACGGTTGGCCTGCAGCAGTTGCTCTACCGCCTGCAGTGGCATCAGGCAACCCGTAGGCGCGTTGGGGTTGGGGAAGATGATCCCGGCATTGGGCTTGTTGTAGTCCTCGATACGGATCTGGAACTGCTCGTCCAGGGCTACCTGCTCGAACGCGATGCCGTAGAGACCACAGTACACCGGGTAGAAGCTGTAGCTGATATCGGGGAACAACAACGGTGCATCGTGCTGGAACAGGCCGTGGAAGATGTGCGCCAGCACCTCGTCCGAACCATTGCCGACAAACACTTGCGCCGGGGTAACGCCGTAATACTCGGCCACCGCCTGCTTCAGGCGGTCGCCGTTAGGATCGGGGTACAGGCGCAGGTTGTCGTTCAGCTCCGCGCGCATGGCCTCCAGCGCCTTGGGCGACGGGCCGTAGGGGTTCTCGTTGGTGTTCAGCTTGACCAGCCGCGCCAGTTTGGGCTGCTCGCCCGGCACGTAAGGCACCAGGTCCTTGACGAAGGGGCTCCAGAATCGGCTCATGTTCAGTTCCCCTTCTGTTGGGTCAGGATGCGGTATTCAGCGCTTCGGGCGTGCGCGGTCAGCGATTCGCCACGGGCCAGCACGGAGGCAGTCTGGCCCAGTTCGGACGCGCCTTGCTCGGAGCAGAAGATGATCGACGAGCGCTTCTGGAAGTCGTACACACCCAACGGCGACGAGAAGCGTGCAGTGCCGGAGGTTGGCAACACGTGGTTGGGGCCGGCGCAGTAATCACCCAGTGCTTCGCTGGTGTGGCGGCCCATGAAGATCGCCCCGGCGTGGCGAATGTGCGGCAGCCAGGCCTGCGGGTCGGCCACCGACAGTTCCAGGTGCTCGGGGGCAATGCGGTTGGCCACGTCCATGGCCTGCTGCATGTCTTTTACCTGGATCAATGCACCACGGCCGTTGACCGACTTCTGGATGATTTGCGCACGCTCCATGGTCGGCAGCAGCTTGTCGATACTGGCAGCGACACGGTCGAGGAAGGCGGCATCCGGGCTGACCAGAATGGCCTGTGCGTCTTCGTCGTGTTCAGCCTGGGAGAACAGGTCCATGGCGATCCAGTCCGGGTCGGTCTGACCGTCGCACACCACCAGGATTTCCGAAGGCCCGGCGATCATGTCGATGCCCACCTGGCCAAATACATGGCGCTTGGCAGTGGCCACGTAGATGTTGCCCGGGCCGACGATCTTGTCGACCTGTGGCACGCTTTCGGTGCCATAGGCCAGTGCCGCGACCGCCTGGGCGCCACCGACAGTGAACACGCGGTCGACACCGGCGATGCAGGCAGCGGCCAGCACCAGCTCGTTGACCTCACCCCGCGGGGTCGGCACCACCATCACCACTTCGGCCACGCCGGCCACCTTGGCCGGGATGGCATTCATCAGCACTGACGAGGGGTACGAGGCCTTGCCACCGGGCACATACAGGCCGGCCCGATCCAGCGGGGTAACCTTCTGCCCCAGTACGGTGCCGTCGGCTTCGGTGTACTGCCAGGAATCCTGCTTCTGCCGCTCATGGTAGATGCGCACACGTTCGGCGGCCTTTTCCAGGGCCTGGCGCTGTACGGGGGTGATACGGGTCAGCGCCAGCTCCAGGCGCTCGCGATCGAGGATCAGGTCATCGATCGATGTGGCCTGAACGCCATCGAAACGCTGGGTGAACTCCACCAGCGCTGCGTCGCCACGCTCGCGCACGGCCTTGATGATGTCCAGCACGCGCTGGTTGACCGCGTCATCGGACACACTTTCCCAGCTCAGCAGATGATCCAGATGTCGGGCGAAATCCGGATCAGCAGCGTTGAGACGGGCAATTGCAGTGGACACGGTCATGGCGAGGGCCTCGATGATTAGCGAATGCTCAGGCGCCCTAGGCTACCAGTCCATCCGCGCGGGCACCCGAGAAAAGTGGCTATGACGCGGATAGATGGGCGCGGCAGCAACGGCCGCGCGCAATCGGTAGGGAATTAACCGCGGTGTCGCGATTCGACCGCCGCGCGCAGCGTGTCGATAAGGCTCTGGATGCGGGCGTGCTGCATCTTCATGGAAGCCTTGTTGACCACCAGGCGCGAGCTGATCGTGGCGATCATTTCCTGGGGCTCCAGGCCATTGGCCCGCAGGGTGTTGCCGGTATCTACCACGTCGATGATCTTGTCGGCGAGGTTGATCAGCGGTGCCAGCTCCATCGAGCCGTACAGCTTGATGATGTCGACCTGGCGGCCCTGTTCGGCGTAGTAACGCTTGGCGACGTTGACGAACTTGGTGGCCACGCGCAGGCGGCCCTTGGGCTCAGGGGCGCCGACCACGCCTGCGGTCATCAGCTTGCAGCGGGCAATCTGCAGGTCCAGTGGCTCGTACAGGCCCTGGCCGCCGTACTCCATCAGCACGTCCTTGCCGGCCACACCCAGGTCGGCAGCACCATGCTCGACATAGGTCGGCACGTCGGTAGCACGCACGATCAGCAGGCGTACGTCGTCCTGCGTGGTAGGGATGATCAGTTTGCGGCTCTTGTCCGGGTTCTCGGTCGGCACGATGCCGGCCTCCGCCAGCAACGGCAAGGTATCGTCGAGAATACGGCCTTTGGAAAGCGCGATGGTCAACATTGGAACGTCAGTCCTTAAGCGGCTACTGCTGGCCAGGTCATGGACCTGGCCGCTTTCAATTCAAACGGTGCGTCCTTGCACCAGAGGGCGATCAGCCCGGTACGCGGCGGATTTTCGCGCCGAGCATCTGCAGTTTTTCTTCGATGCACTCGTAGCCACGGTCAATGTGGTAGATGCGGTCGATCAGCGTGTCACCTTCGGCCACCAGCGCCGAGAGCACCAGGCTGGCCGACGCGCGCAGATCGGTGGCCATGACCGGGGCGCCTTTGAGGGCCGGTACACCGGTAACGATCGCGGTGTTGCCTTCGACCTGGATCTGCGCCCCCATGCGGTGCATTTCGTACACGTGCATGAAACGGTTTTCGAAGATGGTTTCGATGACGGCACCGGTGCCTTCGGCAATGGCGTTCAGCGAGATGAACTGCGCCTGCATGTCGGTGGGGAACGCTGGGTACGGCGCAGTACGCAGGTTCACGGCTTTTGGCCGCTTGCCCTGCATGTCGAGCTCGATCCAGTCTTCACCGGTGGTGATCTCGGCGCCGGCTTCCTTGAGCTTTTCCAGCACGGCCTCAAGGATGGTCGGGTCGGTATCCTTGACCTTGACGCGGCCACCGGTCACGGCAGCGGCAACCAGGTAGGTACCGGTCTCGATACGGTCCGGCATCACACGGTAGCTGGCCGACGCCAGGCGCTCGACGCCATCGATGGTGATGGTGTCGGTACCGGCACCTTGCACCTTGCCGCCCATGGCGTTGATGAAGTTGGCCAGGTCGACCACCTCCGGCTCACGCGCAGCGTTCTGCAGCACGCTGCGGCCTTTGGCCAGCGCTGCGGCCATCATGATGTTTTCGGTACCGGTCACGCTGACGGTGTCGAAGAAGAAATGCGCACCGCGCAGGCCGCCCTCAGGCGCCTTGGCCTTGATGTAGCCGGCTTCGACCTCGATCTTCGCACCCATGGCCTCCAGACCACGGATGTGCAGGTCGACCGGGCGCGAACCGATCGCGCAACCGCCAGGCAGTGCCACCTCGGCCTCGCCGAAGCGGGCGACCATCGGGCCCAGCACCAGGATCGAGGCGCGCATGGTCTTGACCAGCTCGTACGGCGCGACCAGGGTCTTGATGGTGCGGGGGTCGATTTCCACCGCCAGCTTTTCGTCGATCACAGGCTCGATGCCCATGCGGCCGAACAGCTCGATCATGGTGGTGATGTCGTGCAGGTGCGGCAGGTTGCCTACGGTGACCGGGCCATCGGCCAGCAGGGTCGCCGCCAGAATCGGCAGGGCCGCGTTCTTCGCACCCGAAATACGGATCTCGCCGTCAAGACGAGCGCCGCCAGTAATAATCAGTTTGTCCATTGGAATCTCGCCGCCAAGTTGGCTCAGGTGCGCTCAGCCCAGGCTGCGCTGCTGAAAAATTTCATGGTTACCGCATGGATGCTGCCATTGGCGATCCACGGATTCAGATGAGCATAGATAGCCTGCTGGCGTTTGACCGGGCTCAGGCCAGCCAACTCGTCGCTGATCACGTTCAACTGGAAGTTGCAGCCTTCGCCTTCAACTTCTACCCGGGAACCCGGCAATTTCTCTTCAAGGAAGCTTTTAACTTCTACGGCCTGCATGCTCAACCTCAATCGGCGCCCGATGCGCACGGGTCGGCCATCATACAAAAAAGCCCCTCGCCTGCGAAGCCCAACGAGGGCTTCGCTGACCGAGGGGCCGTCATCCGTGCCGGGCCATCAGGTCGCCAGCACTTGATCGAGGTCGTAGACCTCGGCAATTTCCCGCATGTCGTCGGGCATGCCCCGCACCCGACAGGCCTTGCCTGCGGCCTGGGCATCGCGCATGAACGACAGCAGCAACGACAGGCCGACACTGGTGGAGCGCAGCACGCCCGAGCAATCGAGCACCAGTTGCGCATCCCGGCTGGCAGTGATCAGCGCCTTGCCTTGCTTGCGCAACTGCGGCCCGCTGCGATAGTCCAGCACGCCGGACAGGCTCAGCACGCCCGGCTCAGCCATGCTTACCGCGGCCTCACTCATTTCACCGCCTTTTCTGGCGAGTTGTCGGCGGCCTGCTTGGCCTTGGCCACTTCGCCGGCCCAGCCGTCGATGGTCTTGTCCAGGTTGTTGCCGTTGCGCTGCATGGCATCGGCGAACTGGTCACGGAACAGCTTGCCGATGTTGATGCCGTTGACGATGACGTTACGCACCTTCCACTCGCCACCCAGGTTTTCCAGGGTGTACTGCACCGGGTACACGGCGCCATTGTTGCCGGTAACCTTCATGCCCACCGAAGCGCGCTTGCCATCATCGGCCTTGGCCGGGTCGACGACGATCCCTTGGTTGTTGTACTCCAGCAACGCATTGCCGTAGAACTGGAACAGGCTGCGCTTGAAGTTTTCCTGGAAGCGCTGCATCTGCTCGGGCGTGGCCTTGCGCGAGTACTTGACGGTCATGATGCTGCGGGAAATACCGTCGGCATCGACCACCGGCGCGAGAATCCGGTCAAGGGTGTCGTAGAACGCTTGTGGGTTGGCCTTGTACTGCTCTTTGTTGGCCTTGAGTTCACCCAGCAACTCGGTGGTGGTGCCCTGAACCACGTCATGCGGCGACTGCGCGGCCAAGGTCATCAGGGGGAAAGCCGCCAGCAACACCAGCAGGCCACGTCGCAAGATCGAAATCATGGAAACTCCTCAATTAGCCGGTTGCGCTTCTTTCGGTTCCTTGCCAACGGAGTTGAGCAGGAACTTGCCTATCAGGTCTTCCAGCACCAGGGCAGACTGGGTGTCGTGAATGGTCGAGCCGTCCTTGAGCACGTCTTCCTCACCGCCCACGCTGATACCGATGTACTTCTCGCCGAGCAGACCGGCGGTCAGGATCGAGGCAGTGGAGTCGGTCGGCAGGTTGTCCACCGACTTGTCCAGCTGCAGGGTCACCCGACCGGTATAGGAATCACGGTCCAGATCGATGGCGGTGACCTTGCCGATGGTCACGCCCGCCATGGTCACCTTGGCTCTGACCGTCAAACCGGCGATATTGTCGAAATAGGCATAAACTTTATAGGTATCGCTGCTCGGGCTGGCCGACAGCCCGCTGACACGCAGGGCCAGCAGCAGCAGCGCCAGGATCCCGGCCAGCAGGAACAGGCCGACACCGATTTCCAGGGTGCGGTTTTGCATCAGAAATCTCCAAACATCAAGGCGGTCAGAATAAAGTCCAGACCCAGCACTGCCAACGAGGCATAGACCACGGTCTTGGTGGTTGCACGGCTGATCCCTTCTGAAGTGGGCTCACAGTCGTACCCCTGGAATACGGCGATCCAGGTCGCGACGAATGCGAACACCAGGCTCTTGATCAGCCCGTTGAGCACGTCGTCGGTGAACGAAACACTGTTCTGCATGTTGGCCCAGAACGAGCCCTCGTATACGCCCAGCCAGTCCACGGCGACCCACGAGCCCCCCCAGATACCGACCACACTGAAGATCAGCGCCAGCAGCGGCAACGAGATGAAACCGGCCCACAAGCGTGGCGCCACGATGTACTTGAGCGGGTCGACGCCGATCATCTCCAGGCTGGACAACTGCTCGGTGGACTTCATGTTGCCGATTTCGGCAGTCAGTGCAGAACCGGCACGGCCCGCGAACAGCAACGCCGTGACCACCGGCCCAAGTTCCCGCAACAGGGTCAGGGCCACCATCTGGCCCACGGCCTGCTCGGAGCCGTACTTGGTGAGGATGCTGTAGCCCTGCAGCGCCAGCACCATGCCGATGAACACCCCGGACACGACGACGATCGCCAGCGACAGCACGCCCACCGAGTACAGCTGCCTGATCAGCAGCTGGAAGCCACCGCCAATGCCGCCGCGCCCAACCAGGGCATGGAACAGGAACAGGCAGGAACGCCCGAGTACCGCCACCACGTCGATGGCCGAGCGGCCCAGCAGCCGGACACGTTCGAGTAAGGATTTTCTGCGCATCAACGCGCCCCCAGCAGGTCGGCGCTGTAGTCAGGCGCAGGGAAATGGAACGGCACCGGGCCATCCGGGTCGCCTTTCATGAACTGGCGGATCCGCGGGTTGTCCGAGCCCATCAGCTCATCGGGGGTACCCTGCCCCAGCACCTGGCCGTCGCCCACCACATAGATGTAGTCGGCGATGCTGGCGGTTTCTGCGAGGTCATGGGACACCACGATGCTGGTAATGCCCAAGGCATCGTTGAGCAGGCGGATCAAGCGCACCAGTACCCCCATGGCAATCGGGTCCTGCCCGACGAACGGCTCGTCGTACATGAGGATCTGCGGGTCCAGGGCGATTGCCCGGGCCAGCGCCACGCGGCGCTTCATGCCACCGGACAGCTCATCGGGCATCAGGTCGATGGCCCCACGAAGCCCCACGGCCTGCAGTTTCATCAACACGATGTCACGGATCATGTCGTCTGCAAGCTGGGTATGCACGCGCAGCGGAAATGCGACGTTCTCGAACACATCGAGGTCGGTGAACAGCGCGCCGCTCTGAAACAGCACGCCCATCTGCTTGCGGGCGTCGAACAGGTCGCTGCGCGACAGCGTCGGCAGGTTCTGCCCGGCGACCCATACCTCACCACTGGCGGGGCGCAGCTGCGCGCCCATCAGGCGAAGCAACGTGGTCTTGCCGCAACCCGATGGCCCCATGATGCCGGTGACCTTGCCGCGCGGGATGCGAATATCGACGTTGCTGAAAATGCTACGCGAACCGCGCTTGAAGGTAACACCCTTCAATTCCACCGCGTAGGCGCTATCCACACTCATCTAGACTCCTTGCTGATGCAGCCTCGTCCTTATGGACGCCAGCCTCCCTGCAGAAGGCACACGCGCCCTTGGCAGGCCGAATAGCGGCGAACTATAGCACCGCTGCCCGCGCGCCCCCAAGGTCATGCATGCCCCGTTCAGCTACGAGACAGGCTGGCGCGCCCGGGACCAGGCAGATGGAAAAGGTGAGGGTTTCGTCGATTGCGGCTATAATCGCCGACTTTTCATCAGGCAGTGCTTTATCGACATGAGCCAATCCAGCGAGCTGATTCAATCCGCACAGCGCACCGTGCGCCTGGAACTCGAGGCCGTAGAGGGCCTGCTGGCGCGCATCGACGAGCATTTCGTCAAAGCCTGCGAACTGATCCTGGCCAGCCAGGGCCGCGTCGTGGTGCTTGGCATGGGCAAGTCCGGGCATATCGGCAACAAAATTGCCGCGACCCTCGCCAGCACCGGCACCCCCGCGTTTTTCGTGCACCCGGCCGAAGCCAGCCATGGCGACATGGGCATGATCACCGGCAACGATATCATCCTGGCGCTGTCCAACTCAGGCAGCACGGCCGAGATCGTCACGTTGCTGCCGCTGGTCAAGCGCCTGGGCATCACCCTCATCAGCCTTACCGGCAACCCGGATTCCACCTTGGCCCAGGCAGCAGAGGTGAACCTGGATGCCCGGGTCGCACAGGAGGCCTGCCCGCTGAACCTTGCCCCTACCTCCTCGACCACTGCGGCACTGGTGTTGGGTGACGCGCTGGCCATTGCTCTGCTCGAAGCGCGCGGGTTCACTGCCGAGGACTTCGCCTTTTCGCACCCTGGCGGCGCCTTGGGGCGGCGGCTGCTGCTGAAGGTCGAGCATGTGATGCACAGCGGTGACCAGTTGCCCAAGGTGCTGCGTGGCACGTTGCTCAAGGATGCCCTGCTGGAAATGTCGCGCAAAGGGCTGGGCATGACCGCTGTGCTCGAGGCAGACGGCAAGCTGGCCGGTATCTTCACCGATGGCGACCTGCGCCGCAGCCTGGACCGCAATATCGACGTGCATACCACGTTGATCGACCACGTCATGACCGTGCATGGCAAAACTGCACGGGCCGAAATGCTCGCCGCCGAGGCCCTTAAAATCATGGAAGACAACAAAATCAACGCACTGGTGGTCGTCGACCAGGACGACCGGCCGACAGGTGCCCTGAACATGCACGACCTGTTGCGTGCAGGAGTTATGTGATGAGCCAGAATCTCATGCAACGTGGCCAGGCCATCAAGCTGGCCGTGTTCGATGTCGACGGCGTACTGACCGATGGGCGACTGTACTTTCTCGAAGACGGCAGCGAATTCAAGACCTTCAATACCCTCGACGGCCAGGGCATCAAGATGCTCATGGCGTCGGGCGTGACCACGGCCATCATCAGCGGGCGCAAGACCCCGGTGGTCGAGCGGCGGGCTGCGAACCTGGGTATCGCGCACCTGTTTCAGGGCCGCGAAGACAAATTGGTGGTTCTTGACGGGCTGCTTGCCGAACTCGGCCTAAGCTATGAACAGGTCGCCTACCTGGGCGACGACCTGCCCGACCTGCCGGTGATTCGCCGCGTCGGTCTGGGTATGGCAGTGGCCAACGCCGCGCCCTTCGTTCGCCAGCATGCCCACGGCGTGACCCAGGCGCGCGGCGGCGAAGGCGCTGCCCGCGAGTTCTGCGAACTGATCATGCAGGCCCAGGGCACCCTGGACGCTGCCAACGCCAACTACTTGTAAGGCCGCCCATGTTCAGCAAGAAGGTCCGCAATATTGCGCTGCTGGCGGTGATTGCTGCCGTGCTCGCTGCCATTGGCTACTGGAATGTCAGCCCTGAAAGCTTCCTCGACCAGCCTGTGGCGCAGGTCGACGAGAGCGCCATCGACTACTATGCGATCAACGCCCATAGTGTGCAGTTCTTGCCGGACGGCAAATTGCAGTACGAAATGACCGCCGACAAGGTCGAGCACGTCAAGGCGACCGAAGTTACCCTGGTGACCACGCCGGACCTGCGCCTTTACCGCGGCACCGAATACCCGTGGCATGTTCAGAGCGAGCGCGCCGAGGTCAGCCCGGACGGCAACGAGGTCGAACTGATCAACAAGGTCCGCGTTGCCCGCACCGACGAAAGGCAACGCGACACCATCATCACCAGCTCACGCATGACCGTATTCCCGCAGAAGCAATATGCGCAGACCGAGCAAGCCGTTAGAATCGACGGCGCCGGTGGCACAACCACGGGCAAGGGCATGAAAGCGTATTTGAAAGAAGGCAAGATGGACTTGCTCTCTAACGTAAGAGGACAGTATGAGGCTCGTTAAAACCCTCCCCCTTTTGCTCAGCCTGAGCGCAGCACTGGGAAGCGCGAGCGCCTTCGCCCTGCCGAATGACCGTGACCAGCCAATCCGTATCCAGGCCGACAACGCGCATCTGGACGACAAGCAGGGTGTCGCGACGTACACCGGTGACGTGATCATCACTCAAGGCTCGATGATGATCAAAGGCAATACCGTGACCATGACCCGCGCCGCCAACGGCGACATCGACGTGGTCACTTCGGTTGGCAACCTGGCCTACTTCGAGCAGCAGCAGAGCGCCGCCAAGCCCGACAAGATGAAGGGCTGGGCAGTGACCATCCAATACCAGGCGCAAAAAGACACCGTGATCCTCACCGACCGCGCCAAGGTCGAGAACGAAGGCAACACCACCGAGGGCGAGAAGATCGTCTACAACACCAAGTCGCAGGTGGCTACCGCCGGCCGTGGCGGTAACGTGACCCAGCCACGTCAGCGCATCGACATGGTGATCCAGCCCAAGAAGAAGGCCGAGTAAATGGCAACCCTAAAAGCCCAGCACCTGGCCAAAAGCTACAAGGGGCGCCAGGTCGTACGTGATGTCAGCCTGTCGATCGACAGCGGCCAGATCGTCGGATTGCTCGGCCCGAACGGTGCCGGCAAGACCACCTGCTTCTACATGATCGTCGGCCTGGTCCAGGCCGAGCAGGGTCGTGTCCTGATCGACAACCTCGATGTCAGCTACCAGCCCATGCACGGCCGCGCGCGCGCCGGCATCGGCTACCTGCCGCAGGAAGCCTCGATCTTCCGCAAGCTTTCGGTGGCCGACAACATCATGGCCATCCTCGAGACCCGCAAGGACCTCGACCGCGATGGCCGGCGCAAGGAACTGGAAAGCCTGCTGCAGGAGTTCCACATCAGCCACATCCGCGACAACCTCGGCATGAGCCTGTCCGGTGGCGAACGCCGCCGTGTCGAGATCGCCCGCGCCCTGGCGACCGCACCCAAGTTCATCCTGCTGGACGAACCCTTCGCCGGCGTGGACCCGATCTCGGTCGGCGACATCAAGCAGATCATCCACCACCTCAAGGCCAAGGGTATCGGTGTGCTGATCACGGACCACAACGTGCGCGAAACGCTGGATATCTGCGAGACCGCCTACATCGTCAACGATGGCCGGCTGATCGCCGAAGGCGACGCCGAAACCATCCTGGCCAACGAACTGGTCAAAGAGGTTTACCTGGGCCACGAGTTCCGGCTCTGACCCACCCCTGCCTGGGGTACTGGCAACCTGCCCTGAAGCCGGGGTTAAAATTGTTACGTACTCTAGGCAAACGCTACAATTTAAGGCATAAAACTTGCTTGATCTGGCGCCCCGGCGCCCTCGTGTAGTGGATGGCGCATGCGCGCCGGCGAACAAGGTATTAAGCCCCAGCCATGAAACCATCGCTCGTCCTAAAAATGGGCCAGCAACTGACGATGACACCGCAGTTGCAACAGGCCATCCGCCTGCTCCAGCTTTCCACCCTGGACCTCCAACAGGAAATCCAGGAGGCGCTGGAGTCGAACCCGATGCTCGAACGCCAGGAAGACGGCGACGACTTCGACAACAGCGACCCGATGGCCGACAACGCCGAGAACAAGCCGGCCGCCGACGTTCAGGACAACAGCTTCCAGGAAAGCACGGTCAGTGCCGACAACCTCGAAGACGGTGAATGGAGCGAGCGCATCCCCAACGAGCTGCCGGTCGACACCGCCTGGGAAGACATCTACCAGACCAGCGCCAGCAGCCTGCCGAGCAACGATGACGACGAGTGGGACTTCACCACGCGGACATCGGCCGGCGAAAGCCTGCAAAGCCACCTGCTGTGGCAACTGAACCTGGCGCCGATGTCGGATACCGACCGCCTGATCGCCGTGACCCTGATCGACAGCATCAACGGCCAGGGCTACCTGGAAGACACCCTCGAAGAAATCTGCGCTGGCTTCGACCCGGAGCTGGATATCGAGCTGGACGAAGTCGAAGCGGTGCTGCACCGCATTCAGCAGTTCGAACCGGCAGGCGTCGCGGCACGCACCCTTGGCGAGTGCCTGTTGCTGCAACTGCGCCAACTGCCTGCCAGCACGCCGTGGCTGAACGAGGCGAAACGGCTGGTCTGCGATTTCATCGACTTGCTCGGCAGCCGCGACTACAGCCAGCTCATGCGGCGCATGAAAATCAAGGAAGACGAACTGCGCCAGGTGATCGAACTGGTGCAAAGCCTCAACCCGCGCCCGGGTTCGCAGATCGAGTCCAGCGAGCCCGAGTACGTGGTACCGGACGTGATCGTGCGCAAGGACAGCGACCGCTGGCTGGTGGAACTGAACCAGGAAGCCATCCCGCGCCTGCGCGTGAACGCTCAATACGCCGGCTTCGTGCGCCGCGCCGACACCAGTGCCGACAACACCTTCATGCGCAACCAACTGCAGGAGGCGCGCTGGTTCATCAAGAGCCTGCAAAGCCGCAACGAAACCCTGATGAAAGTCGCCACGCAGATCGTCGAGCATCAGCGCGGCTTCCTCGATCATGGCGACGAAGCGATGAAACCGCTGGTGCTGCATGACATTGCCGAAGCGGTGGGCATGCACGAGTCGACCATTTCCCGGGTGACCACGCAGAAATACATGCACACGCCCCGCGGCATCTACGAACTGAAATACTTTTTCTCCAGCCACGTCAGCACCTCCGAAGGCGGAGAATGCTCGTCTACAGCGATCCGCGCGATCATCAAGAAACTGGTTGCAGCGGAAAATCAGAAAAAGCCATTGAGTGACAGCAAGATCGCTGGTTTACTGGAGGCACAAGGCATCCAGGTGGCCCGCCGCACCGTCGCCAAGTACCGCGAGTCTCTCGGCATCGCACCGTCGAGTGAGCGCAAGCGACTGATGTAGCCCCTGAGATCTGCCATAGCGTTTGCGGGGCAGGTGCAAAACCTGCCTCTTTATGCACGGGCAACAAAGGAGAAGCTGTATGCAAGTCAATATCAGTGGACAGCATGTAGAAGTCACCCAGCCACTGCGCGATTACGTGCTGGAAAAGCTCGCCCGCGTGGAAAGTCATTTCGACAAGATCACCAACGTGCAGGTCATCATGAAGGTCGAGAAGCTGCAGCAGAAGGTCGAGGCGACCCTGCAGATTCCCGGCGGCGAAGTGGTAGCAAACGCCGAACACGAAGATATGTATGCAGCGATCGATGCCTTGGCCGACAAGCTCGACCGCCAACTGAAAAAACACAAGGAAAAACAGCAAAGCCTGCTGCAAGGTGCAGCTGCCCGCTGATCCCCCTCATCCATGATCCGACTTGAAACCATCCTGACCCCCGGCCGTTCCCTCGTGAACGTGCCGGGCGGCAGTAAGAAGCGCGCCCTGGAAAAGGTCGCCACCATCATCGCCGAACAAGTGCCGGAACTGGAGATGCAAGTCGTCTTCGAAAAGCTGGTCGCCCGGGAAAAACTCGGTTCAACCGGTTTCGGCAATGGCATCGCCATTCCGCACTGCCGGCTTGAAGGCTGCTCCGCGCCAGTCAGCGCCCTGCTGCACCTGGAAGCACCCATCGATTACGATGCCATCGATGGCGCGCCGGTAGACTTGCTGTTCGTCCTGCTGGTCCCTGAAGCCGCCACCGATGCCCACCTGGAACTGCTGCGCCAGATCGCCAGCATGCTCGACCGCAAGGACGTGCGTGATCGCCTGCGTTCGGCCACCAGCAACGAGGCCTTGTACCAGGTTGTCCTGGACGTACAGAACGAGCACTGAACATGCGCCTGATCATCGTCAGCGGCCGGTCTGGCTCCGGGAAGAGCACCGCCCTCGATGTCCTGGAAGACAACGGTTTCTATTGCATTGACAACCTGCCCGCCGGGCTGCTGCCGCAGCTCGCGGAAAATGCACTGATCAACACCGAACTGCTGCAGCCGAAAGTGGCAGTGTCGATCGACGCCCGCAACCTGCCCAGCCACCTGTCGCGCTTCCCCGAGCTGCTAGCCGACGCCCGTGCCCGCCACATCCAGTGCGATGTGCTGTACCTGGATGCCGATGAAGATACCCTGCTCAAGCGGTTTTCAGAAACCCGCCGCCGCCACCCGCTGACCAACGCCGACCGCTCGCTGGCAGAGGCCATCCGCGTGGAGAGCGAACTGCTGGGGCCGATTGCCGACCTGGCCGACCTGAAGATCGACACCACCAGCCTGAACCTCTACCAGTTGCGCGACACGATCAAGTTGCGCCTGCTCAACAAGCCCGAGCCTGGTACCGCATTCCTGGTCGAGTCATTCGGCTTCAAACGCGGCATGCCGGTCGATGCCGATCTGGTGTTCGACGTACGCTGCCTGCCCAACCCCTACTGGAAGCCCGAATTGCGTGAGCACTCCGGCCTGGAACAGCCGGTGATCGACTACCTGGCCGCGCAGCCAGACGTCGAGGACATGTTCAACGATATTTCCAGCTACCTGCTCAAGTGGCTACCCCGCTTCGCAGCCAGTAACCGTGCCTACGTGACCATTGCCATTGGCTGCACCGGCGGCCACCATCGTTCGGTGTACATCACCGAACGCCTCGGCCAGTTGCTGCAACAGTCCCTGAAAAACGTCCAGGTCCGCCACCGCGACCTCTAGCCCAAGGATCCGCCCCACGATGCCCGCCCGCGAAATCACCATCATCAACAAGCTGGGCCTGCATGCCCGGGCGGCAGCGAAGTTCGTCGGCGTGGCCGGCCGCTTTCCCTGCCAGGTGCGGGTCGGCCGCGCGCCGGACAAACTGGTAGACGGCAAAAGCATCATGGCCGTGATGATGCTGGCGGCTGGCAAGGGTACCCAGGTGCACCTGCATACCGAGGGTGAGCAGGACAACGATGCCATGGACGCGCTGGTCGAGTTGATCAACAACTACTTCGACGAAGGCGAGTAAGCCTCCAAGCCCTGCACCGCGCCCACAGTGTACACCCCTTCAACCTGACCAAAGATCAGGACAGCGCGGTATCCATCACCATCATCAGGCAGAAGCCGATGCACAGCCCCAGGCTGGCCAGCCGGTGATGGCCGTTGCTGCGCGATTCGGGGATGACTTCCTGGGTTACCACCAGCAGCATCGCGCCGGCTGCGCAGGCGAGCCCCAGGGGCAGCAGCAATTCGGCGACATTCACCAGCCAGGCACAGATCACCGCAGCCACAGGCTCGACCAACCCCGAAGCCGCGCCGATCATGAACGCCTTGAAGCGCGGCATGCCCGCCCCTGCCAACACCAGGGCAATCACCAGCCCCTCGGGCACATCCTGCAACGCGATGCCCATGGCCAGGCTGTCTGCGTCAGCCATGCCACCCCCGGCTGACACACCAATCGCCATGCCTTCGGGAATGTTGTGGGCAATGATGGCAATGACGAATAGCCAGATTCGCGCGGCGATCACCGGCTGCTGCGCACTGCCAACCAGCGCTTGCGGCGAGGCGTTGGAGACCTTGAGGTCGATAAGGAACAGGCACAACGCGCCGAACATCAAGCCGAAGCTGATCAAGCCACCCGCACCCCATGGGCTGAAGCCGATGGCCTGGGCCGCATCCAGCCCGGGCATGATCAATGAAAATGCCGTAGCCGCCAGCATGACCCCGGCGCCGAAGCCCAGCAAGGTGTCGGCCAACGCCACCGGCATATTACGGATTACCAACACCGGTACTGCGCCCAGCGCCGTGCCCAGCGCACACAAAGCGCCGCCCTCCAGGGCGCGCAGCATGCGCGGCGCCAAGTCCAGCCAGGCAAGACCGCGCGCCGCCAGCAGCGCGGTACCCGCCAGCAACAGCAAGGCACCCAGCGCCTGGCGAAACAGGCGCACACTGCTGACCGACATGACCTCTGAGCGCATACCGGTCCGACTCACTTCAGGGCTTCGAGATAGCGGTGTTGCACTTGCGCCCAGTCGATGACGTTGTAGAAGGCACCAATGTATTCCGGGCGGCGGTTCTGGTATTTCAGGTAATACGCATGCTCCCACACGTCCAACCCGAGAATCGGCGTGTTGCCATGCATCAGTGGGCTGTCCTGGTTGCCGCTGCTTTCCACGACCAGGGTTTTCTGCGGCGTTACGCTGAGCCAGGCCCAGCCGCTGCCGAAGCGGGTCAGGGCGGCCTTGGTGAAGGCTTCCTTGAACGCGTCGAAACCGCCCAGTTGCGTGGTGATGGCTTGTGCCAGCTCGCCCGTGGGCTCAACCCCGCCCTGCGGCGACATCACGGTCCAGAACAGGCTGTGGTTGGCGTGACCGCCACCGTGGTTGGTCACGGCGCCACGCAGCTGCTCCGGCAAGTCCCCGACCGCAGCGACCAGTTTTTCGACTGGCCACTCAGCCCACTCGGTGCCTTCGACGGCGGCGTTGAGGCCATTGACGTAAGTCTGGTGGTGCCTGGTGTGGTGGATCTCCATGGTCTGCGCGTCGATGTGCGGCTCCAGCGCGTCGTAGGCGTAAGGCAAAGCAGGCAAGGCATGGGGCATGTCAGTGAATTCCGTAGGCTTGAGTACTGGGTACCACGCCGGCCGGGGCAGCGAGTTCGCTGGCGCCGATGTTGTGGCGGTTGAGCAGGCGTTCGGTACGCGGGTACTGGCCGTACTCCGCGATGAAACCGAGCAGTTCGGTGTAGGTACGCCCACTGTGGCGCAGGGCTGCGTCCCGCAGCGCCTGTGGCAAGCGGGCTTGCTGGCTGGCCTGTAGCAGCCACTGGTGCGCTGCACAGAGGTAATCGGCACTTTCATGCGGCTGGTTCAGGCGCAGGTGCAGGTCGGCCAGGTTATGGTGAGCGACGACCAGGGCAGCCACCGCTTCGTCGACGTCATGCCAGCGCTCGAACAGCACCTGGGCCAGGGCCAGGGCTTGCAGGTAATGTTCCCGGGCATCGACCAGCTCGCCTTGTTCGAACAGGCGGTTGGCCAGTTCCATGGTGCGTTTCCAGTGCTGCATGTCTGTTTCCTCGGCGGTAAGGCAGTGTCAGATGCCGCCAGCGGTGAGTTTTTCCGGGTCCAGCAGCGTTTCCAGCTGGTCCCGCGACAGGTCGGTATGCTCCAGGGCGACATCAATGATCGGGCGACCTTGCTGGTAGGCGGTCTTGGCAATTTCAGCGGCCTTCAGGTAGCCGATGATCGGGTTCAGTGCAGTGACCAGGATCGGGTTGCGCGCCAGCGCCTCCTTCAGCTTGCCCTCGTTGACCTTGAAGCTGGCAATGGCTTTGTCGGCCAGCAGGCGGCTGACGTTGGCCATCAACTCGATGCTCTCCAGCAGGTTGCGTGCGATCAGCGGCAACATCACGTTCAGTTCGAAGTTGCCCGACTGCCCAGCCACGGCGATGGTGGCGTCGTTGCCGATGACCTGCGCGGCGACCATGGCCGTGGCCTCCGGGATGACCGGGTTGACCTTGCCTGGCATGATCGAAGAGCCCGGCTGCAGACCCTGCAGCTCGATTTCCCCAAGGCCGGCCAGAGGGCCCGAGTTCATCCAGCGCAGGTCGTTGGCAATCTTCATCAGTGCCACCGCTGTGGTCTTGAGCTGGCCGGACAGGGCTACCGCGGTATCCTGCGAACCGATCAGGGCAAACAGGTTGTGCCCCGGCGTGAACTGGACCTGGGTCAGGCCGCTGAGCTGGCGCGCGAAAGCGGCAGCGAATTGCGGGTGGGCATTGATGCCGGTGCCCACTGCGGTGCCGCCCTGGGCCAGCGCCTGCAGGCTTGGCAGGGTGGCTTCGATGTGCGCCTTGGCACCTTCGATCTGCGCTGCCCAACCGTCCAGCACCTGGCTCAGGCGCACGGGCATTGCATCCATCAGGTGGGTACGCCCGGTTTTCACATACTGATGCACCTGCCTGGACTTGGCCTCGATCACTTGCACCAGGTGCGCCAGGGCAGGCAACAGCTGCTCATGCACGGCGAGGGCAGCGCTGGCGTGAATGGTGGTGGGAATGATGTCATTGCTGCTCTGGCCGCAATTGACGTGGTCGTTGGCATTGACCGGCTCGCCGAGCACACGGCTGGCCAGGGTGGCGATCACCTCGTTCGCGTTCATGTTCGAGCTGGTGCCCGAGCCTGTCTGAAACACGTCGACCGGGAAGTGCTGGATGTAGTCCTGCGCCAGCAGCTGTTCCACCGCCTTGACGATGGCCTGCCCCTGGGCGGCGGACAGTTGCTCCAGCTCTACGTTGGCCTTGGCCGCAGCCGCTTTGGCCAGCAGCAAGGCACGAATGAACTGGGCCGGCATGCGCTGGCCGCTGATCGGGAAATTGTCGACCGCGCGCTGGGTCTGGGCGCCATACAGGGCTTGGGCCGGCACCTGCAATTCACCCATGCTGTCGCGCTCGATACGGGTATCACTCATCATCAAATCCTTGCATCAGTTCATCGGGAGAAATCGACGGCAGCAGGCTGCAGTTGGCCAACTGAATGGCGTAGGGCTGCCAACGCTGGTTCTGGGCCTGGCGGTCGAGGTTGCGCAGGTCCAGCAACGGCCGCCAGGCCTGGTCCAGGCACAGGCAGCGCCAGTGCCAGGGCAACATGCGGTCGCAGGCGGTGTCGAGCAGCAGGCGGAAGGAGGTCAACGCCACCGTCCATGGCGAGGTTTCGGTACAGCACACCAGGTAACGGCCTTCGGCCAGGTAGTGCTCGATCAGGCGCGGCTCGTCAGGTTCGAGCGCGCAGCGGATCCGGCGGCTGAGCCAGCGCCAGTTTTCCAGGTAGGGCAGTTCGCGGAGGACGGAATTCATGAACATCATCGCCGAGTTACTGGATAATGATATTCATTATTAATTGATAAATAGAATCACTTCAAGGGGAGCTGATGAAAGAAAAAACCCGGCGCGAGGGCCGGGTCTTGTATTCCACTGGAAATTCTTTATTGCCTGTACCGGCCTCTTCGCGGGCTTGCCCGCTCCCACAGGGGGTTGCATAGGCTTCAAGCTGTGGGAGCGGGCGAGCCAGCGAATGGGCCGTACAGGCAATGAATCAGCTACCTGCCACAGTCATCCGCTCGATCAGCACCGACCCAGTGTGGATATTGCTGCGTGTTTCAAGATCGCTACCAATCGCGACAATCTGCTGGAACATATCCTTCATGTTGCCGGCAATCGTCACTTCCTGCACCGCATGCTGGATTTCACCATTCTCGACCCAGAAACCCGCTGCCCCTCGGGAGTAATCACCCGTCACCATGTTCAGGCCATGGCCCATCAGCTCGGTCACCAAAAGCCCACGCCCCATACGCCGGATCAGGGCAGCCTGGTCCTCGACGCCGTGGCTGACGAACAGGTTGTGTACACCCCCCGCGTTGGCCGTGCTGGGCAAGCCCAGCTTGCGCCCCGAATAGGTACCCAGCAGATACGACACCAGCTCGCCTTTGTCGACGAACGGTTTAGCGTAAGTCGCCAGGCCGTCGGCGTCGAACGCTGCACTGGCCAGCGCGCGCGGAATGTGTGGGCGCTCGTCGAGCGTCAGCCAGGACGGGAACAGGCGCTGGCCGATGCTGCCTTCGAGGAACGACGACTTGCGGTACAGATTGCCGCCGGAGATCGCCGACAGAAAGCTGCCGAACAAACCGCCTGCCAGTTCTGCGGAAAACAGCACCGGCACTTCGCAGGTTGGCACCGGGCGCGCGCCGAGGCGACTGGCGGCCCGCTGCGCGGCCCGCACACCAATGCTGCGCGGGTCGGCCAGCAGGTTGCCCTGGCGGTTGACGTCATACCAGTAATCGCGCTGCATCTGCCCGTCGCCTTCAGCAATCATCACGCAGCTGAGGCTGTGCCGGGTCGAGGCGTAAGCACCGATGAACCCGTGGCTGTTGCCATACACGCGGCAGCCCTGGTGGGTGTTGAGGGTGGTGCCATCGGCATTGAGGATGCGCGGGTCGGCATCGAACGCCGCCGCTTCGCACGCCAGCGCCATCTCGATGGCTTTCTCGGGCTCGAGAGCCCAGTCGTGATACAGGTCCAGGTCCGGAATTTCCCGGGCCATCAACGCCGCGTCCGCCAGGCCCGAACAGTCGTCCTCGGAGGTGTGCTTGGCAATGGCCAGCGCTGCCGCGACGGTTTCCCGGATCGCCTCCGGGCCACTGGCCGAGGTACTGGCCGAGCCTTTGCGCTGGCCAACATAGAGGGTGATGCCAAAGCCCTGGTCGCGGTTGAATTCAACCGTTTCGACCTCGCGCTGACGTACCGTGGTGGACAGGCCCTGCTCCAGCGACACGGCCACTTCGCAGGCACTGGCCCCTTGGCGGCGCGCTTCGGCGATGATCGCCTCGACCTGCTCTTGCAATGCTGGCAGGTCTTTCGGACCTACGCTCTGGACTGCACTCATGGTTCTCTCCACTCAAATTCTGCGTTCGGCGAGGGTCATTCTACGACCGGGCCGGACAAGCGGCCCCCGACTGGTTATCATGGCGGCGATTTCTAGCGGACTGCCACCATGGTTGATTCAAACGACGACGCCTTCGACGGCGAAAAAAGCAAAACCCAGATCAAGCGCGAGCTGCATGCGCTGGTCGAACTCGGCGAGCGCCTGACTACGCTCAAGGCCGATACCCTGGCCCGCCTGCCGTTGACCGACGAGCTGCGCAAGGCCCTTGCCGAGGCCAGCAAGCACACTGCTCATGGTGCGCGTAAACGCCACATGTCGTTCGTCGGCAAGCTGATGCGCGTACAGGACCTGGATGCCATCCATGCCCTGCTCGAGCAGATGGACAGCTCGACTCGCCAGTACAACGAACGCTTCCACGGCCTGGAGCGCTGGCGCGACCGGTTGATCGACGGTAACGACGAAGACCTTGAACGCTTCGTCAACGAATACCCCGACACCGATCGCCAGCAACTGCGTTCGCTGGTGCGCCATGCCCAGCACGAGAAGGCGCGGAACAAACCGCCGGCCGCCGCGCGCAAGGTGTTCAAATACATCCGCGACCTCGACGAGTTGCAGCGCGGGTTGCGCTGACAGGCTGAGGCCCTGCGGGAGCGGGCGTGCCCGCGAAGCAGGCGATGCGGTGCCCGGCACCGGCTTCGCCGGTGCTGGCGGGCAAGCCCGCTCCCACAACGGCCCCCAAGGCCATCACGCGCCGGTACCGCCCACTGTGATCGCATCCAGCTTCAGGGTCGGCTGCCCAACCCCGACCGGCACCGATTGCCCGTCCTTGCCGCACGTCCCTACCCCGCTGTCCAGCGCCAGGTCGTTGCCGACCATCGACACCCGGCTCATCGCCTCCGGACCATTGCCAATCAAGGTTGCGCCCTTCACCGGTGCGGTAATCTTGCCGTCTTCGATCAGGTAGGCCTCGCTGGTCGAAAACACGAACTTGCCGCTGGTGATATCCACCTGGCCACCCCCGAGGTTGGCGCAGTAGATGCCCTTCTTCACCGAGGCGATGATTTCCTGCGGGTCGCTTTCGCCGGCACGCATGTAGGTGTTGGTCATGCGTGGCATCGGCAGGTGAGCGTAGGATTCGCGGCGACCATTGCCGGTCACTGCCATGCCCATCAGCCGCGCGTTCAGCTTGTCCTGCATGTAGCCCTTGAGCACACCGTTCTCGATCAGGGTGGTGCACTCGGTCGGCGTACCTTCGTCATCCACGCTCAGCGAACCGCGGCGGCCTTCCAGGGTGCCGTCATCGACGATGGTGCACAGGCTCGACGCCACTTTCTCGCCAACCCGGCCACTGAACGCCGAGCTGCCCTTGCGGTTGAAGTCACCTTCCAGGCCATGGCCGACCGCCTCGTGCAGCAGCACGCCCGACCATCCCGAGCCCAGCACCACTGGCAAGGTACCGGCCGGCGCCGGGATAGCTTCGAGGTTCACCAGGGCCTGGCGCAGCGCCTCACGGGCGTAGCCCATGACCCGCTCTTCGGTGAAGAAACGGTAGTCGGTACGCCCGCCACCACCCTGCCCGCCGCGTTCGCGACGGCCGTTCTGCTCAACGATGACGCTCACATTGAAACGCACCAGCGGCCGCACATCTGCAGCCAGGCTGCCGTCCGCTGCAGCGATGAGGATGCGCTCCCAGACCCCGGCCATGCTCACGCTGACCTGCTGGATACGCGGGTCAAGCGCGCGGGTCGCGGCATCGACACGCTTCAGCAACTCGACCTTTTCGGCACGGCTGAGCACATCGAGCGGGTTGTCCGCCGCATACAGGGCGGTCACCGACGGGCTGCGGAAGGCCTGCACGGTGCCGTTCTGCCCGGCGCGGGAAATCGAACGGGCGGCGCGCGCGGCCGACGTCAGCGCTTCAAGGTTGATGGCATTGCTGTAGGCGAAGCCGGTCTTTTCACCGGACTGGGCACGCACGCCCACGCCTTGGTCCAGGTTGAAGCTGCCCTCTTTGACGATGCCGTCTTCCAGCGCCCAGGTTTCCGAAATCTGGCCCTGGAAATACAGGTCGGCAGCGTCGATGCCGGGGCCGGCCAATTCACCGAGCACGCTTTGCAGGCTGTCCAGGGTCAAGCCGCCTGGGGCCAGGAGCTGCTCACTGACGGTGGATAACATCTGGCTCATAGTCACTCCAAGGTGGGCGCAGGCCGCAATGCGTCCTGCGAAAAAAAGCGCCGGTGCGATACCACCGGCATGCGCGCCCGGATGGACGCCTGTTCTTCAATGTCGCGCTCGGCAAGCAATACCGCTTCGCCTTGCGCCTGTTGTGCCACGATCCGCCCCCAAGGGTCGACGATCGCCGCATGGCCATGGGTTTCCCGTGGGCCTGGGTGGGTACCGCCCTGCGCTGCCGCCAACAGGTAGCACTGGGTCTCGATGGCCCGGGCGCGCACCAGCACGTCCCAGTGTGCTGCGCCGGTTACCGCAGTGAAGGCCGCCGGTGCGCTGATCAGTTCCGCGCCAGCGGCACGCAACGCGCTGTACAACTCTGGGAAGCGCAAGTCGTAACATACGCTCAACCCCAGCCGCCCGACCGGCGTGTCCGCCACCACCACGTGTGCGCCATGGGCAAAATCATCCGATTCACGGTAGCGGCCGCGGTTATCGGCAACGTCCACGTCGAACAAGTGCAGCTTGTCATAGCGCGCAGCCACTTCACCGTGCTCATCGATCAGCAGCGAGCAGGCATGTGCCTTTGCGTCGGGCTGGCCGACCGGTGGCAAGGGCATGGTACCGGCGACTATCCATAACCTGAGGTCGCGGGCGGTACGTTTCAACCATGGCAGGATAGGCCCGTTCCCCGATGCCTCGGCTCGGCCGATGGCAGCGGCGTCCTTGCGGCCCATGGCAGCGAAGTTTTCCGGCAGCACCGCCAGCCGCGCACCACCCTGTGCAGCTTGCTCCAGCAAGGCACAGGCACGCTGCAGGTTGGCCAGCACGTCGTCCTGGCTGACCATCTGGATCACCGCTGCCTTCATGGGCACTCCTGGCACTATTTCTCGAAGGGTTTCACAAAGGTGATTCTAGGCTCTTTCCACGGCCCTTCGACACGGTAATGCACGCTGGCAAAACGCGAGACGCGGTCACCGATCAGCCGGTCGACCAGGAACAACGCCCCGCCCACGGCTGGCGCCCCCACGATCAACGCGGCCAACGGCAGGTTGTTGGTCACCGGCAGGCTCACCTGCAGGTTGGCATTGACCTGGTCACGTACCAGGTCCAACGTGCCCTCCAGCTCGAAGCTGCTCGACGGGCCGGTCATGGTGATCGGTTCGCGGGTCACGTACACGCCATTGCTGGCCGCCAGCAGGCCTTTGACCCGGTCATAGGCCAGGCCTTTGTCGAACAGGTCGGAGAAGTCCAACCGCAGGCGTCGGCCAATCGAATTGAAGTTGAGCAGGCCAAAGACCCGCAACGCCTGGGCACTGCCATCGACCTCGACGAACTGGCCAGACCGCAACGCCGCGTCCATGCTGCCCGAGAAGCGCGTCAGGCTGACGGCAGCCGGCGAGCCTGGCCAGCGGCCGTCCACGTCCAGGCGGAAGTCGCGGCTGGTGACGGTCGGGGCAAAGCCCCAGGCCTTGAGCACGTTGCCCAGGTTCTTGCCTTGCAGGCGGCCTTTGTACCAGCTGCTGGTCTTGCCCGTTTCGCCCTCCCAGCCACCGCCACCGCCAATGCGCAGGCCCTTGAAGTCAAGAGCGATATCGCTGGCGGCAACCCCGCGTGCAGTGGGCCGCAGCTTGATCGAAGCGCTGCCGAACAGGTCGTCACCGCGGTACAGCTTGTCGATGCTCAGGTCCAGCGCCGGGACTTTGCGTGGGTCGAAGGTGGCAAGCGGGTCCGGCCCATCTTCGGCGCGCTCCTGGGCTTGTTTTTCCGCAGGGCTGGGCGCTGGCAGCCGCAGCGTCTGCAGGCGCACGACCATCGGCGCACCCTTAGCATCCGGCACGCGGGCATCGCCGATGACTTCCTGGCTGTCGAGGCGCAGGTCCCAGGCGGGGCCGCCTCGGCTCAACCGTACCAGGGCCTGGTTCAGCTCGGTGCCAAACGCCTTGAGCTGGCCAATGCTCAGGTCCACGCTTTGCAGCATCTGCCGCGCACTGCCACCTGGGTCGTCTCCGCCCAGCCGTGAGGCCTGCTGTTGCCAAGGGGCCAGGTCCAGCGTTTCCAAGCGCCCACGCACGCGCAGGCCCTGTGCAGCGGGCAGTTGGGCGTCACCGGTGCCCAGCAACAACTCGCCCCGGCCTTGGCCGAGCTTGTCGGCCGGCGCGGCGTAGGCAGCACGGGCAAGGTCACCGTAGCCGGCGTCGAAACGCCGCTCCGGGCCCTGTAGCGTCATGCTGAAGCGGCTGTCGCGGGTTTCCGCGGCCGCCTTGCCGAATGGCGCTGGCAAGTCGACCGCCAGCCCCTTGAGGTTGGAGTTGACGCTCAAACGATTGTCGCGGCTGCCCAGGCTCAGTTGCAACTGGTAAGGCAGGTCGCCGGAAGCCGGCAGGGCTTGCTTGAACTGCAGCCAGTCGGTCAACGCCTTGAGCGCTACCTGGCCATTGGCATCGATGCGGGTCTGCATCTGCCCGGGTTGGCCCTCGGCCGTTATCTGCGCCGTGACGGGCTTGCCGAAGGCCTGCAGGCTGATGCCCTTGCCGCTGAGGCCTTTGTCGAAATCGAAGCTGAAGTCACCTTTCAAGCGGCTCAGCTCAAGGGTGGGCGGGGCGACCTTCAGGCGCGCGTCATGGGTGGCGAAGTCTACCTGCACTTTGGGCCGCTGTCCGTGAGCCAGCGGGATATCGAGCTTGAGCTTACCCTTCAGCGGCCCTTCACCCTCCCAATCGGCGAAGATCTCACCGGTGCCGATAGGCGCTTGCTTGAGGATCTTCAGGCCATCACCCAGGCTGCCATCGAAATTGCCCGTCAGGAACAGGTGGCTCTGCTGGCCCTCGTCGACATGCGGGATGTCGACGTCGACGTCACTGACCTGGGTGTCCAGCAGCACCCCGCGCCGGGCCTTGACCCGCACGCCGCTGTCCTCGATGAAGACGTCGCCATCCACATGCTGGACTTGCGGCCAGCCCGGCTGGAAGTCCAGTGCGGCGTCATGCACCTTGAAGAACAGGCTGATACTGCGTGCCTCTGGCGCCGCGCCATGGTTCAGCGAGCCCTGGTACTGGAAATAGCCTTCGTCCACCGCGCCCTTGACGATGGCGCTGCGCAGCCACTCGTCGAGGGCCGGGCTGAGCACTTCGGGCAGATACTTGGCGGTATAACGGCCATCGCCGTCGGTCAGGCCGACGCGCAGGTCCATGTAGTCCTCGCGGCCTTCCTCGAACAGCAGGCGAATCAGGAAATCGCCGGCAATCTTGCCTTCTTCGCCCAGCACCTTCAGGTAGGGCGCGACAAGGGTGAAGCCCTGCTTGTCCAGCACCCAGGTCAAGCGCGCGTTGGCCTTCTGGTAGTGCCAGGGTTTGGCGAAGATCGGGTACAAGTGCAGCATGAAGGCTTCAGTGTCCAGGCGCAGCTCGCCGTGGCCCAGGTCGCCACTGATACTGCCGCTGACGTTACCCGCAGCCGGGGCACTGTGATAAGCATTGAAACCGACCTTGTCCAGGTTGGCCTCGAACTGCAGGCGCTGGTCGCCTTCGGCCTTGGGCCGGGCCTGCAGCCGCACGTTGCGCAGACCACCGGTCACCTTCA
This sequence comes from Pseudomonas sp. TJI-51, assembly GCF_000190455.2. Lineage (NCBI taxonomy): Bacteria > Pseudomonadati > Pseudomonadota > Gammaproteobacteria > Pseudomonadales > Pseudomonadaceae > Pseudomonas > Pseudomonas sp. TJI-51. Next base: position 4,066 of record NZ_AEWE02000077.1, on the reverse strand, counting down.
GGCCAGTGACCGCCGCCATGGCCGCGTCGGGTAGCGGTGCCAGGGCCTCGATCAGCGGGGTCAGGGGCGTGAGGTCGAGCCGGTCGGCCTGCACCTGCCAGCTCTCATCGGCCGCCTGCTCACCGGGGCGCTGCTGCACCTGCAGGTGCGTCTCCCAACGGCTTTTACCGAGGTCCATGGCCAGCGAGTCGACCACAACGTCGAAGCCCTGGTCGCGGCGCTGGAACCAGGCGCCCATGGCCAGGTTGCTCAACATGGCGGCCTTGCGCCCGCTGTAGGCGCCTTTGAGCTCAGGGGCATTGAGCCGCACCACGGCCTTCTGCAACTGCCCCTTGCCCCAATCGACCCAGAACTCGCCGCCTGCACGCAGTGCGTCGGCATGCCATTGGCCCAGCAGGCTGGGCGGCAACCACTGCGACCAGTCGCTTTGCGGCAGGCTCAGGTAGGCCTCGACCTGGCCGTCACGCCAAGCCTCGGCAGAAACACGACTGCGCAGGTTCATCGCCAGCGGCTGGCCATCGGGCAGCGTCGCCCGCAGGTCCAGGGCCTGCCGCGAGGGGCCGGCCTGCAAGCCGGCACTCACATACGTCAGGGTCAGCGGGTCACGCTGCCACGGGTGCAAGGTGACCTGGCTGTCGAACACATCGACGCGGCCCAGTTGGCGCAGGCGCTGCAGCAACTCGGCAGGGTTCAGCGGCGTATCGTCCTGCTGCGGCAGGCCCTCAAGGTTCCAGGCGCCCTGCCCGTTCTCGCGCACGATCAATTGCAGGCCACCGAGCTGGATACGCGACAGGCGTACCTCACGCGCCAGCAGGCTGGCCCATACATCAGGCACGACCATGACCTCATCCAGGCGCAACGCCTTGGCACCTTCGCCCAGTTGCAGGTCGCGCACCCGCAATACCGGCGCCAGGCCGCTCCAGCGCCCCTCCAGGGCGCCCACATGTACCGGCATGCCAAGCGCTTGCTCGGCCTTGCTCTGCACGTCGGCACGGTACTCGGCTACCAGGGGTATCAATGCACGGCCGAGGCTGACATACAGCGCCACCAATACCGCCAACAAGGCGCATATGCCCAGCCCCCAACGGGTCAAGGCAACAAGAACGCGGGTCAGACGTCCCATGGCCGTGGCCCTCCAAGTCGTTTATCCATGATGGCCCGTCGCACGGGTTTCGCCAGCGCGACGAGGCAGCGACGTGTTGCTGAGGGCCTCAGAGCAGCACCACGTCGTATTGTTCCTGCGAATACATCGACTCGACCTGGAAGCGAATGGTTCTACCGATGAAGGCTTCCAGTTCGGCAACGTTGCCCGACTCTTCGTCCAGCAGGCGGTCAACCACCTTCTGGTTGGCCAGCACACGGTAGCCTTCGGCCTGGTAAGCACGGGCCTCACGCAGAATCTCGCGGAAAATTTCGTAACAGATGGTCTCGGGGGTTTTCAGCTTGCCACGCCCCTGGCAAGCCAGGCAGGGCTCGCACAGCACCTGCTCCAGGCTTTCGCGCGTGCGCTTGCGGGTCATCTGCACCAGGCCCAGCTCGGTGATGCCGATGATGTTGGTCTTGGCATGGTCGCGTTCCAGCTGTTTTTCCAGGGTGCGCAGAACCTGGCGCTGGTGCTCTTCATCTTCCATGTCGATGAAGTCGATGATGATGATGCCGCCGATGTTGCGCAGGCGCAGCTGCCGGGCGATGGCGGTAGCGGCCTCGAGGTTGGTCTTGAAGATGGTTTCTTCAAGGTTGCGATGCCCAACGAAAGCCCCGGTGTTGACGTCGATGGTGGTCATCGCCTCGGCCGGGTCCACCACCAGATAGCCACCCGACTTGAGCGGCACCTTGCGCTCCAGCGCGCGCTGTATTTCGTCCTCGACGCCATAAAGATCGAAGATCGGCCGCTCGCCAGGGTAGTGCTCGAGGCGGTCGGCGATTTCCGGCATGAGTTCGCTCACGAACTGCATGGTTTTCTGGAAGGTTTCCCGCGAGTCGATGCGGATCTTCTCGATCTTCGGGTTGACCAGGTCACGCAGGGTTCGCAGGGCCAGGCCCAGGTCTTCGTAGATGACCGTCGGTGCACCGCAGGTCTTGATCTGGCTGCCGATTTGCTCCCACAGGCGGCGCAGGTAGCGGATGTCCTGCAGGATTTCCTCGGCCCGCGCGCCTTCGGCGGCAGTGCGCAGTATGAACCCGCCGGCATCCTTGATGTTCTCGCTCTCCATGCAGTTGCTGACCACCTGCTTGAGGCGCTCACGCTCGGCTTCATCTTCGATCTTCAGGGAAATGCCAACGTGGCTGCTGCGCGGCATGTACACCAGATAACGCGAAGGGATCGACAACTGCGTGGTCAGGCGCGCGCCTTTGGTGCCAATCGGGTCCTTGGTCACTTGTACCACCAGCGCCTGGCCCTCGTGCACCAGCGCCGTGATGTTCTCGACCGCCGAGCCTTCGCGCTGGGAAATTTCCGAAGCATGGATGAACGCCGCGCGTTCCAGGCCAATGTCGACGAAGGCGGCCTGCATGCCTGGCAGCACACGCACCACCTTGCCCTTGTAGATATTGCCGACGATGCCACGGCGCTGAGTGCGCTCGACGTGCACTTCCTGCAGCACCCCGTTTTCCACCACCGCCACGCGTGACTCCATCGGGGTGATGTTGATCAGGATCTCTTCACTCATGGCAGGCTCTCGTCAAAAGTTTCTTGTAATGATGGATGGCGAAGGCAGAGCTGGCTACCGCGGGTTTGTTACCTCTGTTGCAGGCACGAGCGGCTGCCAGCAGGCAATGCCGAACTGGCCCAGCAATTCTGCGGTTTCACACAGCGGCAAACCGACCACTGCCGAATAGCTGCCGGCCAGGCCGGTGACGAACACCGCACCCAGGCCCTGGATGGCATAACCGCCTGCCTTGTCCGCCGGCTCGCCGCTGGCCCAGTAACGTTGCGCTTCGTCGGCACTGATCGGGCGAAAATGCACGCTGCTGGTCACGCACAGGCTGCGCACGCGCAGGCCATCGGTCAAAGCGACGGCGGTCAGCACCTGGTGCTCGCGGCCAGCCAGATCAGCCAGCATGGCCAAGGCATCTTCGCGGCTTTGCGGTTTTCCCAGAATACGCCCCTCGAGCACCACTGCCGTGTCTGCACCAAGCACCACAGCACGGCGCTCGGGGGCCGTGGCGTTGTCGGGGTGGGCGAGGCAGGCCAGGCCGGCGGCAGCCTTGGCCCGGGCCAGACGCTCGACGTAAGCCTGGGCGCTTTCATCGGCCAGCGGGGTTTCGTCGATGGGGGCGCTGATGACGCTGAACGGCACGCCGATCTGGGTCAGCAATTCACGGCGGCGAGGCGAGCCGGAGGCCAGGTAAAGCGGGTTCATGCAGACATCTCCCTGTCAGCGGCGCATCGCCGTCAGTTGATACGCAAGCGGCGACGCAGGTCGCGCAGGGCGAAACTGATCCACGGCCAGAGCAAGGCGCTGATCACCGCCGACCAGACCAGTGCCAGGGTGGGCAGACGGTTGCCGGTCAGGGCGCTAAGCCACAGCTGGATCAGCTGGGCAATGCCGAAGATCACCAGAATGACCAGGCTTTGCTGCCACATGGGGAACATGCGCAGGCGCTGCTGCAAGGACAGCACCAGGAAGGTGATCAGGGTAAGGATCAGTGCGTTCTGCCCGAGCAAGGTGCCGTACAGCACATCCTCGGCCAGGCCCAGCACGAACGCTGTGGTCATGCCCACCTTGTGCGGCATGGCCAGGGTCCAGAACGAA
>NZ_AEWE02000077.1:0-240 GCF_000190455.2 Pseudomonas sp. TJI-51 | reverse complement strand
GATGGCGAAAGCCAGCCAGATCCCCCAGCCGTTGTTGCGGCGCGATGCAGCCATCATTGTCTCCGGGTGTGGGCGGGGGCAGCCGGCGCTGCCGCCGGGGCAGCACTTGGGGCCGCAGGCTGCGCGGCCGGGGCCGTTGGCGTGGCCGGGCTGGCCGGCGCTGCAGGGGTACCCGTGGCCGGTGCGGCCTGCTCGCCGGTTGTGGCTGGGGGGGGCGGGGGGGGGGGGGGCCCTGCGGGG
>NZ_AEWE02000076.1:0-15479 GCF_000190455.2 Pseudomonas sp. TJI-51 | reverse complement strand
TGGGGAAGGGAACGATCAAATTTTTCTTTAGCCACGACAGTGAACCTCTTGCCTAAAGGGGATTAGCCTTGTTTTTTAACGAGTGCTTCGACGATGTTCGACGGAGCTTCGGCGTATTTGGAGAATTCCATGGAGTAGCTTGCGCGACCCTGAGACATGGAACGAACGTCGGTTGCATAACCGAACATTTCTCCGAGTGGTACCTCAGCAGTGATTACCTTGCCGGACACCGAGTCTTCATTACCCTGGATCATCCCACGACGACGGCTCAGGTCACCCATCACGTCACCCAGGTAGTCTTCCGGGGTTACAACTTCGACCTTCATGATCGGCTCAAGCACCACGCCACCGCCCTTCTGGGCCAGTTGCTTGGTCGCCATCGAAGCGGCGATCTTGAACGCCATTTCGTTGGAGTCGACGTCGTGGTACGAACCGTCGAACACTGTAGCCTTCAGGCCGAGCAGCGGATAGCCGGCAACAACGCCGTTTTTCATCTGCTCTTCGATACCCTTCTGGATCGGGGCGATGAATTCCTTCGGAATCACACCACCAACGACTTCGTTGGTGAAGACCAGACCTTCGGTGATGTTGCCCTTCTCGTCGACGTCTGGCTCCGAGAAACGGATCCAGCAGTGACCGAACTGACCACGACCACCCGACTGACGAACGAACTTGCCTTCGATCTCGACGTTGGACTTGGTGATCTTCTCGCGGTACGAAACCTGCGGCTTGCCGACGTTGCACTCGACGTTGAATTCGCGCTTCATGCGGTCAACGAGAATGTCCAGGTGCAGCTCACCCATACCGGAGATGATGGTCTGGCCGGTTTCTTCGTCGGTCTTGACGCGGAACGACGGGTCTTCCTGGGCCAGCTTGCCCAGTGCGATACCCATCTTCTCCTGGTCAGCCTTGGTTTTCGGCTCTACGGAGAGCGAAATTACCGGCTCAGGGAAGTCCATACGCTCAAGGATGATCGGCTTGTCGAGGTTGCACAGGGTATCACCGGTGGTGACGTCCTTCATCCCGATCAGAGCAGCGATGTCGCCTGCACGTACTTCCTTGATCTCTTCACGCTGGTTGGCGTGCATCTGCACCATACGGCCAACGCGCTCTTTCTTGCCCTTGACCGAGTTGATGACGGAGTCACCAGAGGTCAGGAAGCCCGAGTAAACGCGGACGAAGGTCAGGGTGCCCACGAACGGGTCGGTAGCGATCTTGAACGCCAGGGCCGAGAACGGCTCGTCGTCGTCAGCAGGACGCTCGTCGTACTGTTCAGGCTTGACTTCATCCTTCGGCACGTCGATCAGATCAGGGTGGATACCCTTGATCGCAGGGATCTCGGTTGGCGCAGGCAGGTAGTCAATGACGGCATCGAGAACCAGGGGAACGCCCTTGTTCTTGAACGAAGAACCGCAGACAGCAGGAACGATCTCGCTCGCCAGGGTACGGGCGCGCAGACCAGCCTTGATGTCTTCGACGGACAGGTCACCTTCTTCAAGGTACTTGTTCATCAGCTCTTCGCTGGCCTCGGCAGCAGCCTCGACCATGTTGCTGCGCCATTCGTTGGCCAGGTCCACCAGCTCGGCAGGAATTTCTTCCTCGCGATAGGTGGTGCCTTTGTCGTCGTCGTTCCAGTAGATGGCTTTCATCTTGATCAGGTCAACCTGACCCTGGAAGTCATCTTCTGCACCGATGGCCAGCTGAACCGGAACCGGGGTGTGACCCAGACGGTTCTTGATCTGACCTACAACGCGCAGGAAGTTGGCACCGGCACGGTCCATCTTGTTCACGTAGACAACACGTGGAACGCCGTACTTGTTGGCCTGACGCCATACGGTTTCGGACTGCGGCTCAACGCCGGAGGTACCGCAGAACACAACGACCGCGCCGTCGAGTACGCGCAGCGAACGCTCTACTTCAATGGTGAAGTCAACGTGGCCGGGGGTATCGATGACGTTTACGCGGTAGTTGTCGTACTGACCACGGGAACCTTTCCAGAAGGTGGTAACGGCAGCGGAGGTAATGGTGATACCCCGCTCCTGCTCCTGCACCATCCAGTCGGTGGTCGCGGCGCCGTCATGCACCTCGCCCATCTTGTGGCTCAGACCTGTGTAGAACAGGATCCGCTCGGTAGTGGTAGTCTTGCCCGCGTCAACGTGGGCACAGATACCGATGTTACGGTAGCGGTTAATTGCTGTAGTACGAGCCATAAAGCCCTCGCGAAATGATTGATGCTTGAATTAGAAGCGGTAGTGCGAGAACGCTTTGTTGGCTTCAGCCATACGGTGCACGTCTTCACGCTTCTTGACTGCAGCACCCTTGCCTTCGGCAGCATCCAGCAGTTCGCCGGCCAGACGCAGAGCCATCGACTTCTCGCCGCGCTTGCGGGCGTAGTCTACGAGCCAGCGCATTGCCAGAGCGTTACGACGGGATGGACGAACTTCAACCGGAACCTGGTAAGTAGCACCGCCTACACGGCGGGACTTGACTTCGACCAGCGGAGCGATGGCGTCGAGAGCTTTCTCGAAGATTTCCAGGGGGTCGCTGTTCTTGCGTGCTTTGACGGTATCCAGGGCACCGTAAACGATGCGCTCGGCTACGGCCTTCTTGCCGCTTTCCATCACGTGGTTCATGAACTTGGCGAGGATCTGGGATCCGTACTTCGGATCGTCAAGGATCTCACGTTTTGCTGCTACACGACGTCTTGGCATGATAAGCCCTCAAACGGTCTTCAGGTTAGCCCGGGACGCGGGTCTTCGACCCCTGCCCGACCTTACTCTTATCGACTCAAAAAAATGGATGTCTGCAAACGGCCGATTACTTCGGACGCTTGGTACCGTATTTCGAACGACCCTGGTTACGGCCTTTGACGCCCGAAGTATCCAGAGAGCCGCGAACGGTGTGGTAACGAACACCTGGCAAGTCTTTTACACGGCCGCCACGGATCAGGACGACGCTGTGCTCTTGCAGGTTGTGGCCTTCACCACCGATGTACGAGGAAACCTCGAAACCGTTGGTCAGACGCACACGGCATACTTTACGCAGTGCCGAGTTAGGTTTTTTCGGCGTGGTGGTGTACACACGGGTGCACACGCCACGACGTTGCGGGCAGTTCTGCAGCGCAGGAACGTCGGACTTCTCGACCGAACGCTTACGCGGCTGACGTACCAGCTGGTTGATAGTTGCCATCTACTAGCTCCACTGATTGTCTTGCGACTCTATTGTCTTGCAAGAAAGCCAAAAATTGGCGAGACGGAGCCTCACCAAATTTAAGGGTACAAAAGTCTAAAGAGGATCTTGCACCCAGTCAAGACAAGGCCCCGGCCCTCCTCGCCCGATCATCGGCAACATTTCATGTCACCGATGCCCGTTCGAGGGTAGCCGGGGCCCCGCCCTGGACTTAGTTACCGCTGGAATTCAGCGCTTCGGTCAGTGCGGCTTCCACCTCACTGGCGCTGACACGCAACGGTTTGTCGGCATCACGGCGACGCTTGCGCTCGCTGTGGTAAGCCAGACCAGTACCGGCCGGGATCAAACGACCCACGACCACGTTCTCCTTCAGGCCGCGCAGGTAGTCACGCTTGCCGGTTACCGCCGCTTCGGTCAGTACGCGGGTGGTTTCCTGGAAGGAAGCCGCGGAGATGAACGACTCGGTCGACAGCGAGGCCTTGGTGATACCCAGCAGCACACGGGTGAACTTGGAGATGAACTTGTCCTCGCTGGCGAGACGCTCGTTCTCTACCAGTACCTGGGTCAGTTCCATCTGGTCGCCCTTAATGAAGCTGGAATCGCCCGACTCGGAGATCTCGACCTTGCGCAGCATCTGACGCAGGATGGTCTCGATGTGCTTGTCGTTGATCTTCACGCCTTGCAGACGGTAAACGTCCTGGATCTCGTTGACGATGTACTTCGCCAGCGCGCTGACACCCAGCAGACGCAGGATGTCGTGCGGATCGCTCGGGCCGTCGGAGATAACTTCACCGCGGTTTACCTGCTCACCTTCGAACACGTTCAGGTGGCGCCACTTCGGAATCAGCTCTTCGTACGGATCGCTACCGTCGGTCGGAGTGATCACCAGGCGACGCTTGCCCTTGGTCTCTTTACCGAATGCGATGGTGCCGCTGACTTCAGCCAGAATCGAGGCTTCTTTCGGACGACGCGCTTCGAACAGGTCGGCAACGCGCGGCAGACCACCGGTGATGTCACGGGTCTTCGACGTTTCTTGCGGGATACGCGCAATAACGTCACCAACACCGATCTGGGCACCGTCAGCCACACCCACGAGGGCGTTGGCCGGCAGGAAGTACTGGGCAGGTACGTCGGTACCTGGCAGGTACAGATCCTTGCCAGCGGCATCGACCATCTTGATTGCCGGACGGATTTCCTTGCCTGCGGCAGGGCGATCCTTCACGTCCAGTACTTCAATGTTGGTCAAGCCGGTCAGTTCATCGGTCTGACGCTTGATGGTGATGTTTTCTTCCATGCCCACGAAGGTCACGGTACCTTTCAGCTCGGTAACGATCGGGTGGGTGTGCGGGTCCCACTTGGCGACGATGGCGCCAGCTTCGACCTTTTCACCTTCCTTGACCGAAATCACTGCACCGTAAGGCAGCTTGTAGCGCTCACGCTCACGGCCGAATTCGTCGGCAATGGCCAACTCACCGGAACGCGATACGGCAACCAGGTTGCCGTCGGCACGCTCGACCTGCTTCAGGTTGTGCAGACGCACCATACCGCCGTTCTTCACCTGGACGCTGTCGGCAGCCGAAGTACGGCTTGCAGCACCACCGATGTGGAACGTACGCATGGTCAGCTGGGTACCCGGCTCACCGATCGACTGTGCAGCGATAACGCCGACAGCTTCACCGATGTTCACCTGGTGACCGCGAGCCAGGTCACGACCGTAGCACTTGGCGCAGATGCCGTAGCGGGTTTCGCAGCTGATCGGCGAACGCACGATCACTTCGTCGATGCTGTTCAGCTCGATGAACTCGACCCACTGCTCGTCGACCAGGGTACCGGCCGGAACGATCACGTCCTCGGTGCCTGGCTTGAACACGTCGCGGGCGATGACACGACCCAGTACACGCTCACCCAGCGGCTCTACAACGTCGCCGCCTTCGATGTGCGGCGTCATCAGCAGGCCTTGGTCGGTGCCGCAGTCGATCTCGGTAACCACCAGATCCTGGGCAACGTCCACCAGACGACGCGTCAGGTAACCCGAGTTCGCAGTCTTCAAGGCGGTATCCGCCAGACCCTTACGAGCACCGTGGGTCGAGATGAAGTACTGGAGTACGCTCAGACCTTCACGGAAGTTCGCGGTGATCGGCGTCTCGATGATCGAGCCGTCCGGCTTGGCCATCAGGCCACGCATACCAGCCAGCTGACGGATCTGTGCTGCGGAACCCCGCGCACCCGAGTCAGCCATCATGTACATCGAGTTGAAGGACTCTTGCTCGACTTCCTTGCCCTCGCGGTCGATGACCTTCTCTTTCGAGAGGTTGGCCATCATCGCCTTGGACACTTCGTCGTTCGCCTTGGACCACAAGTCGATGACCTTGTTGTACTTCTCGCCCTGGGTTACCAGGCCGGAGGCGTACTGGCTCTCGATTTCCTTCACTTCATCGGTAGCGTTACCGATGATGCGGGCTTTCTCGTCCGGGATAACGAAGTCGTTAACACCGATGGAAACACCGGAAATGGTCGAGTAGGCGAAACCGGTGTACATCAACTGGTCAGCGAAGATGACGGTCTCTTTCAGACCAACCACGCGGTAGCACTGGTTGATCAGCTTGGAGATCGCCTTTTTCTTCATTGGCTGGTTGACCACATCGTACGGCAGGCCTGCCGGTACAACCTGGAACAGCAGCGCACGGCCGACGGTGGTGTCGACGATACGGGTGTTCTTGACCACCGAGCCATCACGCTCTTTCACGGTTTCGTTGATACGAACCTTGATTTTCGCGTGCAGGGCAGCTTCGCCGGCGCGGAATACGCGGTCGACTTCCTGCAGGTCGGCGAATACGCGACCTTCGCCCTTGGCATTGATGGCCTCACGGGTCATGTAGTACAGACCCAGTACAACGTCCTGCGACGGAACGATGATTGGCTCACCGTTGGCTGGCGACAGAATGTTGTTGGTCGACATCATCAGCGCGCGCGCTTCGAGCTGGGCTTCCAGCGTCAGCGGCACGTGAACGGCCATCTGGTCACCGTCGAAGTCGGCGTTGTACGCGGCGCAGACCAGCGGGTGCAGCTGGATGGCTTTACCTTCGATCAGAACCGGTTCAAAGGCCTGGATACCCAGACGGTGCAGGGTTGGCGCACGGTTGAGCAGTACGGGGTGTTCGCGGATCACCTCGGCGAGAACGTCCCATACCTCTGGCAGCTCGCGCTCGACCATCTTCTTGGCAGCCTTGATGGTGGTCGCCAGACCACGCATTTCCAGCTTGCCGAAAATGAACGGCTTGAACAGCTCGAGGGCCATCTTCTTCGGCAGACCGCACTGGTGCAGACGCAGGGTCGGGCCTACGGTAATTACCGAACGGCCGGAGTAGTCCACACGCTTACCGAGCAAGTTCTGACGGAAGCGACCTTGCTTACCTTTGATCATGTCGGCCAGGGACTTCAGCGGACGCTTGTTCGAGCCAGTGATGGCGCGACCGCGACGGCCGTTGTCCAGCAGGGCGTCGACCGCCTCCTGCAGCATGCGCTTTTCGTTGCGCACGATGATGTCCGGCGCCGACAGATCCAGCAGGCGCTTCAGACGGTTGTTACGGTTGATCACCCGACGATACAGGTCGTTCAGGTCGGAGGTCGCGAAGCGGCCACCATCCAGCGGCACCAGCGGACGCAGGTCCGGCGGCAGTACTGGCAGAACGGTCAGCACCATCCACTCAGGCAGGTTGCCCGAGCCCTGGAAAGCTTCCATCAGCTTCAGGCGCTTGGACAGCTTCTTGATCTTGGTTTCCGAGTTGGTCTGCGGAATTTCTTCGCGCAGGCGGCCGATCTCGTGCTCCAGGTCGATAGCGTGCAGCAGTTCGCGGACAGCCTCGGCACCCATGCGGGCGTCGAAGTCGTCACCGAACTCTTCCAGCGCTTCGAAGTACTGCTCGTCGTTCAGCAGCTGGCCCTTTTCCAGGGTGGTCATGCCCGGGTCGATAACGACGTAGCTCTCGAAGTAGAGCACGCGCTCGATGTCACGCAGGGTCATGTCCATCAGCAGGCCGATACGGGACGGCAGCGACTTCAGGAACCAGATGTGAGCGACCGGCGAGGCCAGCTCGATGTGCGCCATGCGCTCACGACGCACTTTGGCCAGGGCAACTTCAACGCCGCACTTCTCGCAGATTACGCCACGGTGCTTGAGGCGCTTGTACTTGCCGCACAGGCACTCGTAGTCCTTGACTGGGCCAAAGATCTTGGCGCAGAACAGGCCGTCACGCTCAGGCTTGAACGTACGGTAGTTGATGGTTTCCGGCTTCTTAACTTCACCGAACGACCACGAACGGATCATTTCAGGCGACGCCAGACCGATGCGGATGGCGTCGAACTCTTCGACTTGACCCTGGTTTTTCAGCAAATTCAGTAGGTCTTTCAAGGCCTTTCCTCCTGGCGGAGCAGGGAGCGGGCATTACCTGCCCCACTCCCCTTCGCGTCACGTGTTATTCGGTTTCCAGATCGATATCGATACCGAGGGAACGGATCTCTTTGATCAACACGTTGAAGGACTCGGGCATGCCCGGCTCCATACGGTGATCGCCATCCACGATGTTCTTGTACATCTTGGTACGGCCGTTCACGTCGTCCGACTTCACTGTGAGCATTTCTTGCAGGGTGTATGCCGCGCCGTATGCTTCCAGCGCCCACACTTCCATCTCCCCGAAACGCTGACCACCGAACTGCGCCTTACCACCCAGCGGCTGCTGGGTAACCAGGCTGTAGGAACCAGTGGAACGCGCGTGCATCTTGTCGTCCACCAAGTGGTTCAGCTTGAGCATGTACATGTAACCAACGGTCACCGGACGCTCGAACTTGTTGCCGGTACGGCCATCGAACAGCACCATCTGGCCGCTTTCTGGCAGGTCTGCCAGTTTCAGCATGGCCTTGATCTCGCGCTCCTTGGCACCATCGAAGACCGGTGTAGCCATAGGCACACCTTTCTTCAGGTTGTGCGCCAGGGCCAGGATCTCGGCGTCGGAGAACTCGTCGAGGTTTTCCTGACGACCACCGATCTCGTTGTAGACCTCGGTCAGGAATACACGCAGCTCAGCGGCTTTGCGCTGCTCTTCGAGCATGCGGTCGATCTTCTCGCCCAGGCCTTTGGCCGCAAGGCCCAGGTGGGTTTCGAGGATCTGACCAACGTTCATACGCGAAGGTACGCCCAGCGGGTTCAGTACGACGTCGACCGGAGTACCGTTGGCGTCGTGCGGCATGTCTTCAACCGGCATGATAACCGAGACAACACCTTTGTTACCGTGACGGCCGGCCATCTTGTCACCAGGCTGGATGCGACGGCGGATTGCCAGGTAAACCTTGACGATCTTCAGTACGCCTGGTGCCAGGTCATCGCCCTGCTGCAGCTTGCGCTTCTTGTCTTCGAACTTGTCGTCCAGCAGACGGCGACGGTCAACGATGTACTGCTGAGCCTTTTCCAGCTGCTCGTTCAGTGCATCTTCAGCCATGCGCAGCTTGAACCACTGGCCGTGCTCCAGACCATCCAGTACTTCGTCGGAGATCACGGTGCCTTTCTTCAGGCCCGCGCCACCGTCGACCACCTGGCCGTTCAGGGCAGAACGCAGACGCTCGAAGGTTGCGCCTTCGACGATGCGGAACTCTTCGTTGAGGTCCTTGCGGATCTCGTCCAGCTGCATCTTCTCGATGGCCAGGGCGCGGCTGTCGCGCTCCACGCCATCACGGGTGAAGACCTGTACGTCGATGACAGTGCCCTTGGTGCCGGTTGGCACGCGCAGGGAAGTGTCCTTAACGTCGCTGGCTTTTTCGCCGAAGATGGCGCGCAGCAGTTTTTCTTCCGGAGTCAGCTGGGTTTCGCCTTTTGGCGTAACTTTACCGACCAGGATGTCACCCGCGCCGACTTCCGCACCCACGTAGACGATACCGGCTTCGTCCAGCTTGTTCAGTGCGGCTTCACCCACGTTCGGGATGTCCGCAGTGATTTCCTCTGGGCCAAGCTTGGTATCACGCGCCACACAGGTCAGTTCCTGAATGTGGATCGTGGTGAAGCGGTCTTCCTGCACCACACGTTCGGACAGGCAGATGGAGTCTTCGAAGTTGAAGCCGTTCCACGCCATGAAAGCGATACGCATGTTCTGACCCAGTGCCAGCTCACCCATGTCGGTGGACGGGCCGTCGGCCATGATGTCGCTGCGCTGAACCTTGTCACCCTTGCTGACCAGCGGACGCTGGTTGATGCAGGTGTTCTGGTTGGAACGGGTGTACTTGGTCAGGTTGTAGATGTCCACACCGGCTTCACCGGTCTCGACTTCATCGTCATTGACCCGAACGACGATACGGCTGGCGTCGACCGAGTCGATCACGCCACCGCGGCGAGCAACCACGCAGACACCGGAGTCACGGGCAACGTTGCGCTCCATGCCGGTACCCACTAGCGGCTTGTCGGCGCGCAGGGTCGGTACAGCCTGACGCTGCATGTTCGAACCCATCAGTGCACGGTTGGCGTCGTCGTGCTCGAGGAACGGGATCAGCGAGGCAGCGACGGAAACAACCTGCTTCGGCGAAACGTCCATCAGGGTGACGTCTTCCGGCGCCTTGACGGTGAATTCGTTCAGGTGACGGACCGCTACCAGCTCATCAATCAGCTGCTTCTTGTCGTTCATCGCGGCCGAAGCCTGGGCGATAACGTGATCGGCTTCTTCAATGGCCGACAGGAACACGATGTCGTCGCTGACCACACCTTCTTTCACCACGCGGTACGGGCTTTCCAGGAAGCCGTACTGGTTGGTGCGGGCATAGGCTGCCAGGGAGTTGATCAGACCGATGTTCGGACCTTCAGGGGTCTCGATCGGGCACACACGGCCGTAGTGGGTCGGGTGCACGTCACGGACTTCAAAGCCAGCACGCTCACGGGTCAGACCGCCAGGGCCGAGTGCAGAGACGCGGCGCTTGTGGGTGATCTCGGAGAGCGGGTTGTTCTGGTCCATGAACTGGGACAGCTGGCTGGAACCGAAGAACTCTTTCACCGCCGCCGCAACCGGCTTGGCGTTGATCAGGTCTTGCGGCATCAGGCCTTCGCTTTCCGCCATCGACAGACGTTCCTTGACCGCGCGCTCTACACGCACCAGGCCAACGCGGAACTGGTTCTCGGCCATCTCGCCGACGCAACGAACGCGACGGTTACCCAGGTGGTCGATGTCGTCGACAATGCCTTTGCCGTTACGGATATCGACCAGGGTCTTCAGGACCTCGACGATATCTTCCTTGCTCAGCACGCCCGAACCCTCGATCTCGGTACGACCGATACGACGGTTGAACTTCATGCGGCCAACGGCGGACAGATCGTAACGCTCGGCGCTGAAGAACAGGTTGTTGAACAGGGTCTCGGCGGCGTCCTTGGTCGGCGGCTCGCCTGGACGCATCATGCGGTAGATTTCGACCAGGGCTTCCAGCTGGTTGCTGGTGGTGTCGATCTTCAGCGTGTCGGAGATGAACGGACCGCAGTCGATGTCGTTGGTGTACAGGGTCTCGATACGGACAACCTGCGCCTTGGCGACCTTGATCAGCAGCTCGGTGGTCATCTCGGTGTTGCACTCGGCGAGGATCTCACCGGTAGCCGGATGCACGATAGCCTTGGCGGTGGTGCGGCCCAGGACGTATTCCATAGGAACGTCCAGCTGCTTGACGCCGGCCTTTTCGATCTGGTTGATGTGGCGCGCGGTAATACGGCGGCCTTGCTCGACGATGACTTTGCCGGTTTCGTCATGGATGTCCATGACAGCAACTTCACCACGCAGACGCTGTGGCACCAGTTCCAGGCTAAGTTTTTCGCCGGAAATGTGGAACACGTTGGTGGTGTAGAAGGTGTTCAGCACTTCTTCAGTGCTGTAGCCCAGGGCACGCAGCAGCACCGAGGCCGGCAGTTTGCGGCGACGGTCGATACGCACGAACACGCAGTCCTTCGGGTCGAACTCGAAGTCCAGCCAGGAGCCGCGGTAAGGGATGATGCGAGCGGAGTACAGCAGCTTGCCGGAGCTGTGGGTCTTGCCACGGTCGTGGTCGAAGAACACACCAGGCGAACGGTGCAGCTGGGAAACGATCACACGCTCGGTACCGTTGATTACGAAGGTACCGTTTTCAGTCATCAGGGGGATTTCACCCATGTAGACTTCTTGCTCTTTGATGTCCTTGATCGCTTTGTTCGACGATTCCTTGTCGAAGATGATCAGGCGCACCTTGACCCGCAGTGGTACCGCGAAGGTCACACCACGCAGGACACATTCCTTCACATCGAAGGCGGGTTCGCCCAGGCGATAGCCTACGTACTCCAGGGCAGCATTGCCGGAGTAGCTGATGATCGGGAATACCGATTTGAAGGCCGCGTGCAGGCCGACGTCGCGGAAGTTATCCTTGGATGCTCCCGCTTGCAGGAATTCGCGATACGAATCCAGCTGGATGGCCAGGAGGTAAGGCACATCCATGACGTCCGGCAACTTGCTAAAGTCCTTGCGGATACGTTTTTTCTCAGTGTATGAGTAAGCCATCAGCGTTCCCCAGCTTGGTCACCTGCTTGTTTGGCTTCTCCCGGCGGGAGCAGCCAGAAAATCGTGCAAACCCCTTGGTTTGCGCCACCCACATGGGTGTCTTGCAGCTTGTTATCGGGGCCGGCATGACCGGCCACCAATAACGGAAAAAGGCCGGTGGCATAAGCCACCAGCCATCAGCCTTTTGCTCAACGCTCAGGCTGGCATCGCAAGGTCGAGATTACTTCAGCTCGACTTTAGCGCCTGCTTCTTCCAGCTTCTTCTTAGCGTCTTCAGCGGCTTCTTTCGAAACGCCTTCAGCTACAACCTGAGGAGCGCCATCGACTTTCTCTTTGGCTTCTTTCAGGCCCAGACCGGTCAGCTCGCGAACAGCTTTGATCACGTTCACTTTCTTGTCGCCGGCTTCAACCAGAACAACGTTGAACTCGGTCTGCTCTTCAACAACGGCAGCAGCAGCAGCTGGGCCAGCAGCGGCAACAGCAGCGGTAACGCCGAAGGTTTCTTCCATTGCTTTGATCAGCTCAACAACTTCCAGAACGGTTTTCTGGCCGATTGCTTCGATGATTTGTTCGTTAGTCAGGGACATGACTTAAATCCTGTATTGGGGTGACAGCCTACGCAGCCATCAAATTAAACGTATGATTTTGAAAGAATTCGCACGCCTTAGGCGGCGGTAGCTTCTTTCTGGTCGCGAATGGCTGCCAGAGTACGAGCCAGCTTGCTGGTGGCGCCTTGAATAACGCTCATCAGTTTCGCAATAGCTTCGTCGCGGGTCGGCAGGGTAGCCAACACGTCGATCTGGTTCGCTGCAATGAAATTGCCGTCAAACGCAGCTGCCTTGATCTCGAACTTGTCCTGACCCTTGGCGAACTCTTTGAACAGACGAGCAGCAGCGCCCGGGTGTTCGTTGGAGAAAGCAATCAGGGTCGGGCCTTTGAACGCGTCGTTGAGGATCGAAAATTCGGTGCCTTCAACAGCGCGCTTGAGCAGGGTGTTACGTACGACACGTACATAAACGCCAGCTTCGCGGGCCTCTTTACGGAGTCCGGTCATTGCGCCTACAGTCACACCACGGGCATCAGCCACGACAGCGGACAGAGCGACTTTGGCAGCCTCGTTGACTTCAGCGACGATGGCCTTCTTGTCTTCGAGTTTAATTGCCACGGGTTTACTCCTGGTTTTTACCGTTTCATCTGGCCGAAGCCTGATGTCGTTTTGGTGTCTGATTCGGTAACGAATCGGGAGCACCATCTGCGTGGGCTGGGTTTTTAAGGCTTGCGCCGCCTACGGTCTTGGATAGCCCCCGCCAGGCAGGGACCCCAATTTTTGCTGGTGGCGCGACATGTCGCACCACCATGTTCTTACACGTTCAGCGAGCTCTGATCGATGACCAGACCTGGGCCCATGGTGGTGCTCAGGGTAACGCGCTTAACGTAGATACCTTTCGAAGAAGCTGGCTTGATACGCTTCAGGTCAGCGATCAGGGCTTCAACGTTTTCCTTCAGCTTGCCAGCTTCAAAGCCGACCTTGCCAACGGAGGTGTGGATGATACCGTTCTTGTCGGTACGGTAGCGAACCTGACCAGCCTTGGCGTTTTTCACGGCAGTGGCTACGTCTGGAGTCACGGTACCAACTTTCGGGTTAGGCATCAGGCCGCGAGGACCCAGAACCTGACCCAGCTGACCTACAACGCGCATGGCATCAGGCGATGCGATGACGACGTCATAGTTCAGGTCGCCGCCTTTCATTTCGGCAGCCAGATCGTCCATACCTACGCGGTCAGCGCCTGCAGCCAGAGCAGCTTCAGCAGCTGGGCCCTGGGTGAAAACGGCAACGCGAACGGTCTTGCCAGTGCCGTGCGGCAGCACAGTAGCGCTACGTACGACCTGGTCGGATTTACGCGGGTCAACACCGAGGTTTACGGCGATGTCGTAGGACTCGACGAACTTGGCAGCAGGCAGCGAGGCCAGCAGAGTTGCCGCTTCTTCGAAGTTGTAGGCCTTGCCTGCTTCGATTTTCTCGGCGATTGCCTTTTGGCGTTTGGTCAGCTTAGCCATTACACACCCTCCACGTTCAGGCCCATGCTGCGGGCAGAGCCAGCGATGGTGCGTACAGCAGCGTCCAGGTCAGCGGCAGTCAGGTCAGCCTGTTTGGCTTTCGCGATGTCTTCCAGCTGAGCACGGGTAACGGTACCGACTTTAACGGTGTTCGGGCGAGCCGAACCACTGGTCAGGCCAGCAGCTTTCTTCAGCAGAACCGAGGCAGGGGTGCTCTTGGTCTCGAAGGTGAAGCTACGGTCGCTGTAGACAGTGATGATCACTGGAGTCGGCAGGCCGGCTTCTTGACCCTGGGTACGGGCGTTGAAGGCCTTGCAGAATTCCATGATGTTCACACCATGTTGACCCAGTGCTGGACCAACGGGTGGGCTTGGGTTGGCCTGGCCGGCCTTAACTTGCAGCTTGATGTAAGCCTGAATCTTCTTAGCCATGAGCTACTCCAAAATCGGGTACGAACGCCTGCTGGCTCCCCGGATGACTTGCGTTTTATCCCAGTGACGACAAAACCCCGCAGCACACAGGGCTGCGGGGTATGGGATGCTTTGTCCGCCTAGACCTTTTCGACCTGGCTGAACTCGAGCTCCACCGGAGTAGAGCGACCGAAAATGAGCACTGCAACCTGCAGGCGACTCTTTTCGTAGTTAACCTCTTCGACACTGCCATTGAAGTCAGCGAACGGACCGTCAATGACACGAACCACTTCACCTGGCTCGAACAGCGTCTTCGGCTTCGGCTTGTCGCTACCGTCGGCAACGCGACGCAGGATAGCCTCGGCTTCTTTATCAGTGATCGGCGCAGGCTTGTCTGCAGTACCACCGATAAAGCCCATCACACGAGGGGTGTCCTTGACCAAGTGCCAAGTCCCTTCGTTCATCTCCATCTGGACCAGTACATAGCCAGGGAAGAATTTGCGCTCACTTTTGCGCTTCTGGCCGTTACGCATTTCGACGACTTCTTCGGTCGGAACCAAGATCTCGCCGAAACCGTCTTCCATACCAGCCAGCTTGACGCGCTCAATCAGGGAGCGCATTACATGCTTCTCGTAACCCGAGTAAGCATGCACAACATACCAACGCTTAGCCACGGGACACCTTTAGCCAACGATCAGGGAGACCGCCCAGCCGAGCAGGGAGTCGAGCCCCCACAGCAGCAGTGCCATAACCAGCACAACAGCCACGACAATCAGCGTGGTCTGGGTGGTTTCCTGGCGGGTCGGCCACACGACTTTACGAATCTCGGCACGAGCTTCCTTCGCCAACGTAAAGAACGACTTGCCCTTCGCAGTCTGCAGAGCCACAAAGCCCGCGACAGCAGCCAGGACGAGAAGTGCGAGAACGCGATACAGGATTGGGGAGGCGGAGTAATACTGGTTACCCACTACGCCAACAACCACCAAAGCCACTACAGCCAGCCACTTGAACAGATCAAAACGCGATTCTTGGGCTTCAGTTTTGGGGGTCATCGAGGAGGATCCTGTAAGAAGAAAGCCATCACACCGAGGTGAAATGGCAGGTCAGGAGGGAATCGAACCCCCAACCTACGGTTTTGGAGACCGTCGCTCTGCCAATTGAGCTACTGACCTGTAACGCTGTATCAGGCCGGCCATTATACCGGCCTGATCAAGTAAATCAACTACTTATTCAATAATTTTTGCTACGACGCCAGCGCCGACGGTACGACCGCC
>NZ_AEWE02000075.1:14960-15137 GCF_000190455.2 Pseudomonas sp. TJI-51 | reverse complement strand
GGCACCGTCACGGTGGGTATCAGCAAGGCCGAAGTGCCGAACGCCACCTTCGAGAAGCTGGAGTTCAGCAACCCGGCCTCGGTCAGCGTGACCGATACCGAAAGCAAGGTCACTGCAGTGCTGTCGGTGGACAAGTCCACCGTGGCCGAAGGTGGCGCGATCACGTACACCGTGACC